>WAPO01000001.1 GCA_015520705.1 Thermococcus sp.
GGCCTCTGTGACCTTGTTGACAACCGGACCACCGACGAGGATGAGGTTGCTGCTAACCTTGTCGAGTTCGACATTGACGTCGAGGACTGTTATCGGGCTGGCCGGTGGGACAATCTCAAGGGTCTTGATACCCTCGAATGTTGCCTTGGTCTTTCCAAGGTCGACCTGCCATCCTGAGAGGACATCTGAGAGGTCCGCATAGGTGTACTTTGGCTGAGCATAGTCGACTGAGAGCCATATGTCTACGGCAAGCTCGGTCTTGCCGTCGCTATCAATATCCTTGGTCTTCTTATCAACATTGTAGGTTATCTTGTATTTCATTGCCGGAGTGTTGATGTTGAGGACTTTGCCCTTGATGGCCTCAGGGTATGTCAATACAACGCCCTTGAGGGTCTTGGCTGTTGTGTTCACGCCTGTCCAGTCGACTACCCATCCGCTTATCTTGTCACCGGTGTGTATCTTCTGGATGTTGTAAGTAATCTCAAACTGCGCTTTGAGGATGTTGAGACCTGTGAATACACTCGTAAGGTTCAGTTCAACCTGATCGTTAAGGAATGTATCAAATGGGTGATCTTTCGGAGAAAGGACTTTCTGCTCTGATTCACCTGTCTTGAGGTTCTTGACTTCGACAAGGACATCCTGATTGATCATGTCGATATCAACAACGCTAACTTGGTAGTCACCGTAGATCTTTGAGCTGTTTGCATTAATCCAATCTACTTTTGTTTCACCGGCCTTTATATAGTCACCCTTACTGTCGCTTCCTATGTCAACAATGTGGAATTTCTTATCGAGAACCTGGATGGTGTCCCCCTTACCGACACTTGGGACAACTGTTGAGCTATTAACGTATGTTATCTCCGAAGTTGATGGATCGACATCACTGAGCTTCCACACATGCTTTGGAGAAGATATTCCCCATTCATCTGTTGTTGTGGTCGTGTTAGTCCAGTTGTAGATCTGGTAGTGCATGACGATCTTAAAGGCGTTCTTCGGTATCTCCAGGGTAACTTTGCCGGCTGCAGGCGGATAATCATGGCTCACATTCCATTCCTTACCATTGTCATCAAGGAACTGTATCTTGTCGATGACAAAGTTCCATGAAACTCCGTAGGTGTGATCATCTTTCGTGGTGATTTCGCTCTGGTTTGTTAGCGTAGCAAGGTCATACGGGAAGTTGTTTGTTACCCATCCTCTGTAGTCGGTGCTGTAAGCGGCACCGTTGTACCAGTAATTTACGGGCAGATCGCTCCAATCTTCTATTCTATCATCGCTGGTTACATTTCTTGCAATACTTACTCCCTTCTTGTTTGCAAAGATTGAGTAAACCGGTATGTCGCCGATGTGGCTAACGTCCTTCTTAACGACGACTGAGAGGTCTGTGAGAGGAGCTGTTGTAACCTCCTTCTCTGTGTAGAGTAAGCTTCCGAGTGCAACAGCTATGTCAGCAGCACCTGCAACATCCTGGGCAGCTGCCTGAGTTCCTATAACGATTTTAACGTTTGGCTCTCCATTTTTAACAAAGAAGTCTTTTGGAATGTTAGCACTGTCATCCTTCACAAGGGTTCCGCCAGCACTGGCCATGCCAAGAGTTGCTCCTATCATTGCGGCACCAACTGCAAGGGCCGCGATTTTCTTCACCTTCATTTCTTCAACACCTCCACATTTGTTGGGGGTTAGACCCCTTTCTAACAGTGTTGTCAATACCTTAATATCAGGTATGGGTATATATACTTTTCGCTTTCAGACCCTTTCTAACGATTAAAAAAGCTCGATTATTGCCGTAAAAATGAAAGGGAGCTTAATTAAATGCCTACACCTAATTCGCCATTTGACGATATTATTCCAGCTTGAATTTGAGGGTGTCCTTTTCCCTCAGCTTCTTTAGGAGCGGTCTGTGGATTAGGGAGTGGACGAAACCCGCCAGATCTGTTAGGGCACCCTGGAGTTCGTTGGCATTTATATCAATAATCTCGGGTTCAACTATTGAAATTGCAACAGGGGAGTATTTCGCATTAAGCTGAAACATCGTTTCAAAATCTGATAACAACTCGGCCGCAACAAGGAAGTATCTGCTTCCTTCGCTTTCTCCTTCTCCCTGCTCTTGAACCAGTATTTTGTTTATCCTGCAACCTTCAATGAAAAAGGCCTTCGCCATGCTGCTCTTTACCTCTTCAAGCTCCTTTCCGAAGGTTTCTATTACAAAACGGTAGCGTATGTTCCTTTCCTCCATAATGAAGGCCTGGATTTCTTCCTCTTCATATCCGATCTGGGGCATCGGCACATCATCAAGCTTTGGATATGCAGCCAGACCCCCGTATTTATCCATGAGCTTTGCCATAAAAAAGGCAACCTCTCCCATAATCTTCATGAGCTCGCTGGCCTCTATCTCCAAGACACCCGGTTTAAGCACTTCTACGACAGCAGGTGCATATTTTAAAACGGCTTTGACGATATTCTCAAAAGAGCCGGACAGCTCTGCCTCTATCATGCTGGAATACTTCAGGAGTTCTTCCTCCTCGTTCTCGATTACCTTTGCAGCTTCAATACGCTTCACTTTAAAGAGGTTCTCCCTCTTCAGTGAATCCACGGTCTCCTTTACCGCCATTTCTAAGGCTTTCTTCTCGTTTCCCATCGCTTCAATATAGAATATAACTTCAACATCAGCCAATTTTACCACCATATCCCCTTATATCGCTTTTTTGTGTAAGTCCCGACCACGGGTATGGATTCCCCGCAGTATTCACACTTCCCATCTTTGATATGATACTCCTCAATCTCAAAGCCCCATCTTACTATTAAAGCCTTTCCACATTTCGGACAGTAGGTGTTCTCCCCGCGGTGTCCGGGCACATTGCCTATATAGACAAACTTAAGCCCCTCATCCCTTGCGATTTTGTATGCCCTCTCAATGGTTTCCACAGGTGTCGGGGGAAGGTTCAAAAGCTTGTAGTGCGGGAAGAAGCGGGAGAAGTGGACAGGTGTGTCATCACCGAGCTTCCCAACTACCCACCTCGCAAATTCCCGGAATTCCTCATCCCTGTCGTTGAGCGTGGGGATTATCAGATATGTGAGCTCCACATGAATTCCGAAGTCTATCTTTGCAACCTCTGCAGTTTTCCTGCTCGGCTCTCCGGTGGGCACGCCTGCTATCTTCATGTAGAATCTATTATCAAACGCTTTAATATCAATGTTCATGGCATCTATATAGGGAGCGAGCTCCCTGAAAGGCTCTTCGTTTATGTATCCATTCGTGACGAGAATGTTGTTTAACCCTTTCTTTTTGGCCAGCTTTGCTGTATCCAGAACAAACTCATACCAGATGGTGGGCTCGTTGTATGTGTATGCTATGCTCTCGCAGCCGTAGCGCTTCGCTATGGCCACTATGGACTCAGGCGTTGCCCGCTGAAGATACGGGAACTTTTCATCCGCCTGGCTTATTTCCCAGTTCTGGCAGTGCTTGCAGTGCATGTTACACCCCACTGTCCCTATCGAAAGGGCACAGGAACCCGGCCAGAAATGAAACAGGGGTTTTTTCTCCACGGGATCAGAGGCTATTGAAGATACCATCCCATAATTGAGAGTGTAAAGTGTCCCTCCAATGTTCTTCCTTATCCTGCATGAGCCTCTCTGGCCCTCGCTGATGATGCAGTTCATGGGACAGAGATTGCACCGAACAACGTTATCCTTAAGCCTCTCCCAGTACATAGCCTCTCTCATAAACATCACCTCTCACAGCTAAAAATCGGGGAGGTTGTTAATTAGGCTTTCCCATATTTTTCATAGTACTCCCTCATCAGAAGAAACTGGGCATTCTGCCTTTTGTAGTGGTCTATCAGCCGTGAGAGAAGTTCAAGGGCTTTTCCACCAGTATTGAATCTGCAGTCCCACCTTATCCTCTCTCCCTGCATGGGCACGAACTCCCATGGATGAGCAAAATACACGCGGGGTTCGGACAGCCGGCCGTGAATAATTCTCTGAATCCTCCAAGGCAGTCTTATCACAGAGGATGTCACTGATGCCGGAACTTCCAGCACATTCCCGAAGAACCTGACCCCTTCCCTGTAGCCCTTGTATGTAGCCTTTGAGGAATCCACAAGAACTCCGTTCGCTTCAAGGACTCTGTAGTAGTAATCCGGGAACTGGAGGTTTGGTGCCCTGAAGGACACAACCTCCCCATACTGCCTCAGCACATTCAGCGACTTTTCTATGACCTTTTTTCCTTCATCAAAGCCCAGCTTGTCGAGCCTCTCGTGGCTGTAGTTGTGGCTTCCGAGCTCATGGCCCTCATCAACTACTCTTCTCACGAGCTCAGGGAAACGCTTTGCCATCTCAGCAGTAAAAAAGAATGTCGCCTTAATCCGCTTTTCAGCAAGGAGCTCCAGAATTGCCGGTAGGCCCTCTTTCATGCCCCTCACCGTGCTCAGATATGGGGGGCAGTCGTGCTCAACATCAAAGCTTATCGTTACAATCATCCAGCATTCCTCCTGATTGCCCGGTATAAAAGGTACTTGTTATCCAGTTCATCAGCTCTGTCCATTGCGATTTTATAGACTTCAAGAAGGCGCTTCAGCACGATTTCCCATGAAAACTCCCTCTCCGCCCTTGCCCTCGCTTCTCTTCCCATTTTGGGTATAAGCTCGGTCTCGGATAAAACAACTGAAAGCTTCTGGGAAAGCTCCGCTTCACTGTGTGAGAGGAACCCTGTCTGCCCATCTACTATCAGATCCGAGAGCCCGCTTTCGTTTCTACCCACAATCAGCTTTCCGGTTGCGGAAGCTTCAAGTCCTACTATGGGGAACGCCTCAAGCATGCCGGGCATTAAAACAACATCAGCAGCCCAGTAGATTTCCCTCAGCTCCTCTCTTGGCATAAAATCCATCAAAATGGTTCTCTCCCTAAGTCCTGTAATTTCAAGATTTTTCTCCAGAGATGCCTTCATCGGGCCGTTTCCAATTATTATGACTTTTATTCGGTTTTTGGACATTTTACACATCTCAAGAGCCCTTAAAATAACCATAGGTAGCCTGTGAGCCTGTTTTCTCTCCGTCATCCTGCCCACATAGAGGAGTGCAATTTCATCATCGCGGATGTTCAGCCTGATTCTCGCTTTTTCCCTCTCCTCCTCTTCCGCAGGGCGCCAGTATTCGACATCGATACCGTTGGGAATCGTTGTTACGATTCTGTCCCCAAGACTTCTTCCAAGGAGCCTCCGCGTGTCTTCAGCCACAGGACTGCTCACGGCTATGAAGGCATCCATTCTCCTGAGGTAGTATCTCAGGAGGGCTCTGATTACGCCACCCATCTTGGGTTCTCCAAAAAAGGAGTGGTTCGTTGCAACTACCGGGACACCTCGTATCCCTCGCGAGAGGTTTGCAACCGCAATGGAGAAAGGTGAATATATGCTGTGCACATGAGTTATATCAAAGCCCAGACTCTTGTAAAGCCCGTTTATTTCCAGCAACTGACCCGGACTGAGGCTTATATGATAATCTTTCAGGTAAACCGAGCCCCTGAACCTGTGAACCTGATAGGGAAAGCCATCGCTGTAGGGCGCCAGATGCCTGTAGTCATGGGTTATAATGTGGGGCTCGTGACCGGCATCCAGCAGCTGCCTCGCAAGCTCATCCATATGTGCTTCAATTCCACCTATTTTAGGGTAAAACCAGTCACTGGCAATCGCTATTCTCATCAGATATCACCGGCCTAAAGGGAGTTCAGTGCGCTCATTATAAACCTCTTGGTAATATTATCAAAGTATCCCAGGGATACCATTCCGAAGGATAATTGACCCGCAACTTCAGATTGAACAATGAGGTTTTAAAGCTAACCCAAACTATCTCTTAAACGTTTAGATTTCTGCCTAAACGCTGAGTCAGATGCTCCCATCCCATGACAGGCATCACCTCAAGCTTCCCGTTTCTGAGGAGGTAGACACCCTCTCCAGCATCCACACTTCCGATGACAGAAAATTCGAAATCAAGACTCTCAGCTTTTGATTCTGGAATGGTGAAAAGAAGCTCAAACTCTTCTCCCGAAGCCAGTGCAAGCTTAACTGGATCCAAACCCAGCAGCTCAGCGACTTCATACACCTCCTTCCTTATGGGGAGCCTATCGGAATGGATTGTTATCCTAACGCCGCTCATCTCTGCGAGAAGATGAACCTCCTTGCTAAGCCCGTCGCTGATGTCTATCGCTGAGCTGGCATATTTGCCCAGTGCAATACCCTCATTCACCCTCGCCTTCGGTTCAAGCAGCTTTTCATAAAGGGCTCTGCGTGTTTTTTCATCTACCTCAAGATCATCAAAATAAACCTTCAGACCTGCCAGTGCTCTCCCTATGTCCCCCGTAACAGCCACCAACTCGCCGGGCTTTGCCCCGCTCCTCCTGAGCAGGCGCAGGCTTTTCCCGAGGGCTATGCCATCTATTATCAGGTCGCACGCCTCATTTGTATCGGCACTTATAACCGGCACGCCGTAGAATTCAGAGGCTCTCCCTATTCCAGCGGCAATACCTTCGAGATAATCCATGCCGATGCTCTTTGGAACTCCCAGAGAGAAGAGGAACGCCAGAGGTTCTGCCCCCATTGCCGCCACATCGCTCAGATTCATCGTAACAGCCTTAAAACCCACCTGTTCAGGAGTCATTATAGATGGAACGTCCGTTTCTGCAACCAGCATATCATTGGTTGCAACAAGCCATTCGTCTCCGATCTTCAATGCCCCGGCATCGTCCCCGAGGGGTAACTCTCCCTGAAGTCTGAGATGTTTCATAAAAACCTCGATTATTTCATGCTCCATCTCCCCGCCCCCTCAGAAATTTCATCAGGGAGGTCTGCTTTGGCCTGTATTCCTCCTCAGAAACTTCTACCTCAAGGGAGTCCAGCTCCTGAAGACTGACCTTCCTGATTTCCTCAGGCAGTCTGATCTCACCGTATCTGCCTCCACCGCCCGGAATTACCACAAGCTTCTCATTCCTGAATGCCCAGACCGCCTTGGCTATATCTTCACCTGCTGTCTCCCCGATGGCCTTTACAGGAACATCCACGAGAACCCGGATTTCAGAGCCAAACTCCCTCAGCAGTCTCTCCCAGATTCTCTTAACGCCCTTGGTTTCAACTCCTCTGTTCAGCACCATTGCGATTATCTCTGCCAGCGGTGCCAGATGCAGATATGGAGGTCTGTCCTTCGGTCTCTCCTCAGTGTCTGCAAGCTCCATAATCCTATCATAAACACCCTTCTTTATTGTGCCCCCGCATTTGGGGCATCTCCATTTGAATGCCACAGCATCCTGAAGAGGATATTTTGTGTAGCATCTGGAGCATGCTGTGAGGTGATACTTGCCGAGACGGGGATCAAGACCCGCATTCAGAACTATTCTCCGCCCGCCGCGTTTCAGAATTGCCCGTTTCACCTCTTCAAAAAGGGCTTCCTGAATCTTAAAGCGGTTGAACTCTCTGCCCAGCCTGTGAGGGTGTGGGGAATGAGCGTCTGAATTTGACAGATATGTCAGTCCATGATGGGCCTTTATCCTGTCGGCCATGTAGGAATCCGCCGAAAGCCCCAGTTCAAGAAAATGTATTTTCGCATCTCCATAGGCCTCCCTGAGGCTGTTATACTCCTTGTAAAGCGCTGTCCATGGCGTGAAAGCATGAGCGGGTCCGATCAGGATATCCAGATCACTGGCGATATCCGCTATTTCCGCGGCCGGGAGATTTACATGAGGCCTGCCCTCTCTGTTAATATCCGGGGAATATCTCTTCAGAACTTCCCTCATCTCACGAACCGCCTCAATGCAGGGAAAAATCAGGACGTGATGAACCCGCCTCTCATCTTCAACCTCCGTGGTCAGCAAAAACACCGTTCCCTTTCTTTCGTAGGTGCCTTCATCAATTTTCTTCGTGTATTTAAGAAGCTCCTCCTCCCATCCGGGATTTAAAATGTCCCCCGTTCCCACTATACCGAGTCCCTTGAATCTGGCATTTTCAGCCAGCATCGGAATTGTCATGAGCTTTGAAACAGCTTTCGAGTAGCGGGAATGAATGTGGAGATCAGCATCAACGAGCATGAGACCACCGATTGGAGTTGTTCCCAACCATTAAAAACATGACTATTCGATATACATTCCCTCAATTCCCCTGTAGTATGCCATGTAGAGGTCTCTCATGGTTACCACACCTACAAGCCTCCTATCCTCGGGGCTTTTAACTATGGGAAGAAGATTTTGATTATGATCCAGGAGCTTTTTAAAGGCGATTTCAGCGGTTTCGTCTGGATATGCTACTGCATACGGCTGGGTGAGAAAATGCCTGACCTGCATTCGTTTCACATCATCGTTTCTCCTGATGAAATCCTTTATACAGATTATCCCGGTGACTTCAGTTCTTTCATTCACCACCGGAAAACATTCATGTCCGGTTTTTGCAACGAGATTCTCAACATCCATCAAGGTATCCCACTCATGCACATATACCGGACTGTTCGTCATGATTTCCTTCACTGATATTGTTTCGAGGATGATCGGCTTTCCTGTCTTCAGATGAAAGCCCTTGCGTTTGAGCTTTAATGTATATACCGAATCCCCATTGAGGAAGAATCTCGCTGTTAGAAAGCCTATCGTGGAAGAGGTCATTATGGCGGGCATGATGGAGTAACTCCGTGTTAGCTCTGTAATCATCAAAATCTGGGTCAGCGGTGCCTGCGTAACCCCACTGAAAAAAGCCGCCATTCCTGCCAGTGCATAGACAGAGGGGTTGATTCCAAGCGAAGGCATCAGAAGCTGGAGAACCATACCAAATGCCGTGCCAAACATCGTGCCGATGTATAGGCTGGGTGCAAAAATTCCCCCGCTGTGCCCTGAGGAAAGCGTAAGGGATGTAGCCAGCATTTTAGCGACTCCCAGCAGAATTAGAAGGGAAATGGGCAGAAGGCCGTAGAGAGCCAAGCTCATCCCCTCATACCCTATTCCAAAGATGCCATACTGAGGGAAAAACATGCCGATTACCCCAACACTGAGACCACCGAGCACGAGTATTCTGACTTTTGACGTGCCCCCACCTGTGAGCCAGTCATGGAGGGCATAGAGAAACTTCACATAGGCCGCGGATAACACACCGAGGAAAATCCCAAGAAGAAAGAAAAATATGAGCTCAACATGAGAATAGCCAAGAACCCACGGGAATGTAACTTCAAATGACTGCTTCAGAATTACCAGAGTGAGGGCATGACCTGTGATAGCAGCAAAAAATATTGGAACGAGGTTAAGAGAGAACGTTCCCATATAAATCACCTCAAGTGCAAACATCGCCCCGGCAAGGGGGGTATTGAATGTCCCGGCAATTCCAGCAGCCAAGCCACATGTCATCAGAAGCTTCCTCATCTCGGTGGAAAGATGAAACCAGTCACCAAGACGGGAAGCCATGGATGCTCCTATGAAGCCGATCGGCCCCTCCCTCCCGACGCTGCCCCCTGAGCCTATTGTTATGGACGTAACGATGATTTTCATCAGGGAAAACTTACTGCTTATGCGCCCTCCCCTGAATATTACGGATTCCATGACCTCGGGAATGCCATTTCCCTGGAGATCAGGGAACCTCAGTATAACAGGTGCCACAATCACGCTTCCTATCGCAGGGAGGATGATATACCCGAGGTTATAACCGTGGAGTTCAAGGCTTATATTCGGCAGTATAATCCCGAAAAACAGCCTATGGCTCTGACTTATAAGCAGTCTAAAAAACACAGCCCCAAATCCTCCAGCTAAGCCTGCCACCATTGAAAATGTTAGAACCGTCACCCATTTCCTTACATAGTGCATCTTTCCGGGCTTCACATAGAATAATCAAAGCCCATTAGATAAAAACCTATCCCAGCTCAAGCTTTTTAAGCCCTTAGAGGTATGAAAAAGAGAAAAGAACTGGAGGAATAAACATGAAAATTGAAGGATTTGTTGCAAGCCTCAGAAATGCCGGAACAATTGAAGAGCTGTTCGACATTCTTCAGGCGAAAGGTGCTCCGCTGATAGAGCTGGATGGAGAAAGATTTCTGGTTGTGGTCGAGGGAGATTTCGAGGGGGATAAATTTTTCACCGAGATAAACGGTGAGAAGGCAAACTCAGCACTCGGCGATGCCATGCTCAACTCCTCAAGCTTTCCCTTCAAGTGCAGAAAGCCATACACCGGAGGCAATGCGATATTTGTCAAGTTTGATGACATAGAGAGCGGCGAGTTTTTAACCGCCTACAGGGGCGACAAAGCAGGAAAATTTTTCCATGTCAAAGAGGGCATTGCTGAGGAAATAACTGAAGAGGAATACAGGGACTTAATCAAGAAAATGCCGGAGTTCAGGGTTAAGGCCTTCAGCGATGAGCAGATGGACATGATGGGAGCTTTCTTCGGTTAGCTCCTTTACCTTCTTTTGCAGCAAATATAATAAGCATGAGGCTCATACAATAACGGGTGTGTCCTATCGGCCCGGAAGAGAAAATAATGTGGATTTCAAAGGGTGTCGTGCTCATCGGTCTGCTGACGGCGGTTTATTACCGGCGGAGCGACCACATACTGAGGACTCTAACAGCTCTTGCTGGGCTTTCAATTCCCGACATTCTCTGGAGAAAGCTTTCAAACCCTCCGGAGAAGCTCAGACCCTTTCTGGCCCCCCTCTACAACAAGGGAACCATGGCCGTTCTGTCGATTTTTATCGCCGTTCATGTCTCCCTCGTGAATGTTCCCTTCACAACCATTGATCTCTTCCACAGGGAGTGGAGGGACGCAGACATGATAAGTCATTTCCTCGGGGGAATGACAGTGTGGCTTATAACAGCCGAAATACTCTTCAGAGCAGCTGATGAATATCGCTTCGGGCTGGATAGAAAGCAGCTGATCCTTTATTCCTTTCTGGGGCTCCTGCTCCTGAGTGCAGGATGGGAGGTTGCAGAAAAGCTGAGTGAAAGGGGTATAAGCTTCATCCACGAGAGCACTGGCAATAAATTCAGGGATGTTTTGATGAACTTTTCGGGAGCAACCGCCGCGCTCTATCTCGTAAAAAAGAAAAGTTATCCCTTTGGAATAGAATAAAATCACGGCTTCCCTTTCATTCCAATGAAATAGAAGAGCAGTTTTGCGGCTGTCAATGCTGTAATGTCTCCAAGCTCGCTCCCGCCAACCTCCATGATGTCAAACCCCGCAAGCCTCTTGTTCTCGACCAGCCACTCAAGTGCCTCCACGACATCCCAGAAACCCAGCCCCCCTGCTTCCGGCGTTCCTGTGTTCGGCACCAGAGGTATGTCAAAGACATCAATATCGACGGAGAGATAGACCGGCTCTGGAAGAGGCCTCACGAGCTCAACAAAGGCATCGAATGAATAATCCCTCGCATGAACCCACTGTATTCCTTCAGTCTCGGCATAATCGACCTCTTCCTTTGTCCCGCTCCTTACCCCAAAAATTGCCTCCCCGATGCCCAGCTCAGAGATCCTCCTAGCTACACATGCATGGTTGTAGGGATTGTCCTCGTAGCTGTCGCGCAGGTCGAGATGGGCGTCAAAAACAACGTAGCTCTTGGGTTTTAGGGCTTTAACTGCTCCGAGGGTTATGGAGTGCTCTCCTCCAAGGAGGATTGGAAAAGCATTGGGATTTAGGGATTTCAGATCCTTTAGGGTTTCTTTAACCCGTCTTATGGTCTCCCCGGCGTCTCCCGCGGCAATTGATAGATCTCCTATATCCGCTATCCTGAGTTCAGCGATATCCACACCGTAATCGAGGATGTAGCTCTCAAGGTTCAGCGTGGCGTGTCTTATCAGCGTCGGCCCGAACCTCGTTCCGGGCTTGTATGAGGTCGTGCCGTCAAAAGGAACTCCAAGGATAACAAAATCTGCATTTTCAGGATCACTCAGAGGAAACTCCAGCTTGAGGGTCTCGTGGGTGTAGAGGAACTCCATATTCTCACCTCCATACAACCGGCTCAGCTAATTATTTAAGGCTTTTTGAATATTAAAAACTTTGAGAAGCGTACCAAGATGTTTTTAAAACTCTGAATCACCGAAAACACCGGGAGATGAAAAAATGATCGGGATTGATATGATAGCAGTCCTCCTTATGCTGGTCTTATTTGTAGGTGTTGTGTCAATGATGGTTAGCAGAAAGTTTAACATCTCATATGTGCCGCTCTTCATAACCTTTGGCATCATAATAGGGCCGATTCTGGGATGGGTCAACCGCACACTCGCCCATGAGATGTTCTACTATGTGAGGGTCTTCGGTCTGGTAATAATCCTCTTCACTGAAGGTCACAACCTGAGCTGGAAGCTCCTGAGGAAAAACTTTAAGACGATAGCCCTCCTCGACACAGCCGGCTTATTGATCACCGCTGTTATTGCCGCTGCTGTATTTTCATACGTTTTCAATGTTCCTTTTCTGGTAGGATTTCTTTTCGGCGCTATAATAGGAGCAACAGACCCGGCCACGCTGATACCTCTTTTCAGGCAGTACAGAGTGGAGCAGGATATTGAGACCACAATTGTAACCGAATCAATATTCAACGACCCGCTGGGTATAGTCCTGACCTCCGTTGCAATAGCCCTCCTCATCCCGCAGGCCCCATCGGCGAAGTTCCTTGAAGGCATTGCGAGGTATATTTCCCTTTATCCTGCAGCGGTTGTGTTCTTCCTTTATGAGATGGTGGTCTCAATAATTGTCGGTGTAATTCTGGGTGTGATAGCATACACCATAATCAAAAAAACGGATATAACAGGATTTCCTGAAATTGAAATTTTCACGTTGGCTATCGCAATCAGCGGCTTTTTACTCGGCGAATATGTCCATGCCTCAGGCTACTTAGTGGCCACCGTTACAGGCATAGTTCTCGGGAACCACAAGATATTCTTCAAAAAGGACAATCCGAAAACTGTGAAGAGAATCATGAGGGCCATTTCAAAGGAGGTTCATTTCAACGAGAGCCTTGCCACGATTGCCACCATATTCATCTTCACGCTCCTTGGAGCGAGCATAAAAACCGAGGTAATAACCTCAAACCTGAGCAAGGGCGTGCTAATTGCTCTGAGCATAATACTTATCGCGAGACCCGTTGCGACGCTTCCAATCTTAAGGTGGTGGAGTGCGAGGGAATATCTCTTCATAGCTCTGGAAGGTCCCAGGGGAATAGTGCCTGCGGCACTGGCAAGTCTCCCTTTGGTTCTGGGATTGAGCTACCACAACAGCCAGCTGATTGGGTGGGGAGAGCTGATCCTCAGCGTAACCGTGATAACTGTGCTCGTCTCGGTTATAGTGGAAACCCTCTGGCTGCCCGTTTTGAGGGATAAAGTGCTCAGAGGTGAAACAGTATCTGACAGGGTTTCAAAGAGCGAACTGCTGAAGGAGAAAACCATTAAAAAGCTTGAGCATGTGGAGAGCCTAGCCGGAAGAAAAGGGTAAAAGGGTCACTCACCCTTAAGCTTCATTATTTTAATCCTTCCAAGGGTCTCCCAGTATTCGACGTTTATTCCCTCTCTGAGCTGTCCCTTGATGCTGTCCTCCACACCGCTATCTATGGGGACATCATAAAGCTCATATGTTTCCATATCCATTATCTGGACTGTATCAGGGGTCATTGCAATGACCTGAGCGGTTCTTTTGTCTATAATCGGAACATCAACCTCAGCGCTGGTTGGCTTGACGATGCTTCTTACCTTCCGGTCAAAAATGCCTACCGCCTCAATCCTTGCTTTGGCTGAACCATGCTTTCCGGGTGAGGAGACGGTTATATTACCTATCCTGCACGGCTCTCCGTCAATGAGTATGTATCTCCCGGGCTTAAGCTTGCTAACCTGAACTTTGGTTTTATCTCCCATCTTTCAAACCTCCAATTAGCGTTCTAGGGAGGTTAGATAGGGGGAGTTTAAAAAATTTTTGAAGTCAACCCCTCGTTTTGAGAAGCATATTGTTCAAAAAGACAGGAAGCACAAATATCACGCCGACCATCACCCCAAGCTGCTGCCATACGCTGCCCTTAACGAACTTCATGAGAACCACGGCGGTCACTATCAGACTAACGGCTGCGATAAAAGAGGCATAAAACCTGACACCGGAGCCCAGAACGTTTCTGTTCTTTATCAGCGGCACCATCTCAAGGGCAAGCATGAGGGGCAGGTATGCAAAGAATGCCGCCAGGAACATCAATCTCATGGTTTCAAGTGAGAGGATTATGGAGAGAAAGAATACCATTGCAAGGGCAATTGAAAGTGCTGTATTCCTCGAGCTCTGAGTGGATTCGCTGATGATATGTCCCACAATTTCGATTAGAGGTATGAAAGTGGTCATACCGGCAAGGTATATTGAAAATACAAGGAGGTAGAGCACCCTTGTGGCCTCAGATGAATTTGCTGCTATGAGAGCTCCTATTATGTCCTTCGTGAATCTCAGGGCATCTGCAATATTCGCCTCTCCATACCGGAGGGCAGTCCCGGGGAATGTCGCGGCGAGGGTGTATATGAAAATATATGTCACGAGCACTCCAATAATGAGTTGGAGGAGATAGCCGGCTCCAATCATTTTTCTGGAATCGGCTTCCTTTGGAAGGAACGTGCCCATCACCATGAAGAACCCATAGCCGAGGCCAAGACCTAAAATTCCAAGCAGAATGATTTTAACCACATCATACATCACCAGAGGAGCGTTTGTAGCCATGATATGCGTCATCAAGGTCTCAAGGGCAAGCTGGGCAGAGGGGGACTTCTGCGATACCGTCAGGCTGTAATCCCTTATAACAAAGAATGAAACGACAACAAAAATGATGAAGACAATCGAGAACCAGGCCATCAGAACAAGGGTCTTTTTCTTGGCATGGAAAAGGATAACAGACGCAATCAAGAGAGAGGCTATGAGAATCAGCACGAGGTAGAGGACATCGGAGGTTGCGAATGCTGCGGCGAGGACAGAGGATGAGTAGTAGAGAATCAGGGCGCTCCCTATTATGGCAAAAATGGAGAGGCTTATTGCAATTCCTGGAAAACGCGAGATTTTGGTTAGATATTCAACGAATAGGTATCTGGTTCTCTTTGTTGCTTCGACACTGAAGTAAGGAGCTATTACAAGGACGAGGGTTACCACCAGATACAGTGCAAGCCCTTTGAGCCCGTTCTTGATCAAAACCTGCGGAAACAACAGAAATGTCCACACCCCGACCATATATCCTGCAATCAGGAGAGTCATAAGAGTTACTAACCGCTTCATGGCTGTACCTCCCAATTTTTGTGTTACCCTTAAATTAATCCGATTTCATGATATAAATTTTTCCGAGAGTTACAGAAGGAGAGCGTTCTCATAGCTCACTATCACTTCATTTAGAACAGTCCATGCCATAAGGGGTTCTTTATAGAGGCTAACCCTTTTTCCCTTCATCTTGCTCCTGAAATCTCCGTGGGGAAATCCCCCGATGATTACAAGAGGCTTCGTGTAACGCGTGAGCTCCCTTCCGAAATCCCCCGGCTTATGCCTCTCCCCCTCTTCATGCATCACGAAAACGGCATCAGGGTTTATCTCAGCTATCAGTTCATCGAGTGTTTTATGCACGAGCCTGAGGAGGGCCAGATCAGGAGGGACGACCTTGTTCCTGAAGAGGCTCTCCATCAGACCAACAAACCGGTTGTAGTTTCTGGGTATCCGGGTTTCCGGCTTCACATATATGACCTCATCATTCCTCGTGTGGACATAAACCCTGAGCATGCCCTCCCTGTTCAGTATGCTCTCAAGGGCATTTATCAGGCAGAAATGAACGATATCCGGTCTTCCCCGCCTCTCACCTTCCTCAAGCTCCTTTAAAGCTGAATGGTGGTATGTACCATCAAGCAGAACCTCTGTGGGCTTCTTCCCCCTTCTCCTCGCATAGCCGAGTACCGCGGGATGCCCCGCTATTTTTTCCGGAACCGGCTCGATCTCGGAATCCGCTATTACGATGTGCAGCACTACCCCCACCTCCGGATGGTTATTCCCCTCTCCTCAAGCCCGTCCATTATTTTCCTGTAGGTGTCAATCCTCATGCCCAGAATCTCGGGAGGAATAACACCATATATGCAGGCATTTTCAGCGACCAGACGTGCTATCACAGCGGCCGTAAAGCCCGTCACCCTCGCCATTGATGTGAAGCCTTCTCTCTCCTCATCATAGAGGAGGTATCCTATCTCCTTCTCCTCCCCGTTTATGATGCCCTTCCCTACAACCTGCATTATCGAGAAGTCCGGGCTCTCGTAGGTCATTAGAGGTGTTATCACCTCAAGGGTTCTGCTTATGTTTTCAGGACTGAAAAAGCCGAGCTCCCTCAGAACTTTCATCTTCTCAAGGTGGCCCGGCCAGCGGAGCGTCCACTCCTCAAGCCTCTCCGCCCTGACGTTCTCCAGCAGACTCCTCAGTCCATCGCTGATGAAGGCCTCGAACTCAAACTCCCCAATTTTCACATCTTTGATCTCCTCAAATGGGTCAACGGCTGTAACCTCCCCGCCCCTTATCACCCTCGCAGGCCTCGTGTATTCCTCGATTAAATCATAGGGCGACCATGTGATGCGGTAGTAGAGGGGCGGCTTTGGAGCTTTCGGCAGGCCTCCCACATATATGTAGCCCTCCTTCAGCTCGTCCATCTCTTGCCAGATGCGGCCCATCAGAATGTTGCTGAGACCCGGGGCAAAGCCCGCATCAACTATAATGGTAACCTGAGCCTCCTCTGCCCTCTCGCGCAGGACAAATGGGTTTTCGGGCATGAAGGAGATGTCAACCATGTTTACACCCGCTTTTATTGCAACTTCCAGAGATTTAAACCCGAACCTTCCCGGAAGGGCACCGATGATGAGCTCAAACCCTTTCATGGTCTCAACCAGCTCATCAAAGCTGGATGCATCAACCTTCATGGGCGTGGCGAACTCTTCAACCTCTCTGAGGCTTTCTGCGCGCTTGTCCCCAACATACACATCAAAGTCCTTAGCCAAATCATAAGCGATGGCCTTCCCAACATTCCCGGCACCGAGAACAAGGACCTCCATGATATCACCGGGAATGCTTCACCAAAGGTATATATAAAGTGTCCTCCAAGAGCATGGAGATGGGACTCAAACTGCCGGGATTCTTCAGAAGGAAAAAGCTTCCAGAGGATTTAACTTCAGCTGAGGAAAGGAAAATCATGCACCTAAGCGACACTCCGGACAACATATATCCCTTCGTGCTGAATCTGATTGAGAAGACCAGACCGGATTATATAATCCACACGGGTGATCTGGCAGACAACTTCAAGATAGAAAGGAGACCCGAGCTGAAGGACAGATACACCGCCTCGGTGAGGGAGCTTCTTCAGATGCTGGAAAACTCAAGGAGCAAAGTCTACATCATTCCGGGAAATGAGGATGACGTTGAAATCCTCAGAGGACTGGTGCAGAAAAGCCACATAGTGGCTCCTGGGAGCATAATAGAGATTGAAGGCCTCAAACTCGCGGTCGGGCATTCATATATGGACGTTCTCACGATAGAAGGGGTTGATTTCAAGCTCTACGGTCACAACTTCAGGCTTATACCAAGAGGTTTGAACGGCGTTCTGAGCATAAACTTCATCCTGCTGCCGAGCAGAAGGGTTTTGAAGGTCAAATATCCTCATGGAACAAACTTTGAGAGGGGATATAAGATGTGGAGGGGTATGTGATGAGAGTTTTGAGATTCGGGCCGTCAATAGTTTTTATAAAACCCCTGAGGATAGGGGGGGATATTGAGAACCTGTTTAGAGTGAAGCCGGTTCCCTTTGATAAAGCCCTCGGAGAAAGCCAGGAATTTGAAACGATACTTGTTCCGGCTGATGCAGAAGAGGGAACGCCCTTCGATGCCGACAGGATGGTGTATCTGATAAGGGAGAGGGCGGATATCGTCTTCAAGGAGATAATAAACGCCGGGCTTCCTGTTGAAAGGATAATCGTCGAGGCAAAGCATATAATCCTCCGGGTTCCGGCAAATCCGGAGAAGGCTGCTGAGGACATAGTCCGGAGATACAGCGGGAAAAGGACAGGATTTGCCGGAGGGCTGATGGAGGGGGAGGAAAAGGACACGCTCATACTCATAACAACAAAAAAGCTGAATTCGCCATTGAAAATGGAGGATATTGATGAGGGAATTCTGGTAAGGCGGCCGTTTATGGAGCTTTACAGGGATCTGGTTGTCCACCTTCCCATCATAATGCATAAAACAATGCCCGAAGGATGGAATGAGATAACAATAAAGGTTTACGACACGGAAAAGCGTTATGAAGCAAATCTGGAAAGGCTCTTTCTAGTCATCGAAGATCTGGACTGGGGCTTCGTTGTCAGCGAGGGCTGGGACTGGGATTATCCACGGCCCTTCATGCGTGTTCCTATATACAAGCTCAAACTGATAACATGGGAAAAACCTGAGAGGGTAAAGTTCCTGCTCAAGGGGCTGGAATATTCCGGTTACAGAAGGTTCTGTGATATTGATGTGTTCCTTGAGGGGAAGAAAATAAGCTGGGTATCCGTTGCGAGAGGCCTTGAAAAGTTTGAACTCGCAAAGAAGGCACGTGAAGAGCTGGAATCCCTCCTGAGTCCCGGAGTTCTGGAGAATCTTCATGAGATAGAGAAGGAGCTCACAGCTTCAGAATCTTAGCGACAAAGAACCCGCTCGTCCCATGCCTGTCGGGGTAGAAGCGCCTCGCCTTCTTTATTTCCTCGCTCAGCTCGATGCCAAAGGGTTTGGTTAGAGCGGGCTCACCGTATCTCAGGGGCAAAAGCTCAACCTCAAAGTTATCGAGAACCCACTGGAGGACGAACTCGTTCTCCTCCGGCTCGAGGGAGCAGGTGGAGTAGACAAGGGTTCCGCCCTTCTTAAGCACGCTCAGGCCCTTCTCAAGGAGCTTCATCTGCAGACCTTGACAGAACTTCACATCCTCCATCGTTCTGCTGGCCTTTCTTTCAGGGTTCTTGTGTATAGTTCCGGAGCCGGTGCAAGGTGCATCGAGGAGGATTTTATCGAACTCAACGCCGAGCTCGTCTATGTGCAGGGAAGAACTGTGGATGAGTATTGTATTGGTAACACCGAGGCGTGAGAGGTTGAGTCTCGTCTCTTTCAAGCGATCCTCGCCGACGTCGAAGGCATAAATTATCCCCTTGTTCTCCATCAGTTGAGCCATGTAGGAGGTCTTTCCGCCCGGAGCGGCAGCCATGTCCGCAAGTATCTCACCGGGCTTGGGTTCAAGGGCAACAGGAGGATACATTGAGCTGGCCTCCTGAATGTAGAGAAGGCCGCTCAAATACTCAGGCGTGGAGCTTATCGAAAAGGGCTCTCTGGTTAGGCAGAAGCCTTCTCTCGCCCAGCGGACTCTCTTGAACTGGAAGCCCTTCTTGTTGAGGAGCTTGGTGAGCTTTGGAACCTCTGCCCTGAGCGTATTGACGCGAAAGCACCTTGGCAACGGCTTCTCCATAGCCTCGGCTATCGTTAAAGCCCTCTCGCCCCAGAGCTCGTAATAGCGCTCCGCGAATGTCTTTGAGTAGCCGAGGCTGAAGAGTCTTTCGAGCATAATAACCGGTGGAATGGAAGGTTTAAAACATCTGCGCTTCGAAGTTCATGCGAATTTTTTAACTTCACAGTTGAGAAGTATGAGTGGGGATTGAAATGAAAAAACTCTTTGCCTTGGTGTTGGTAGGGCTTCTCGTTCTCGTGAGCGGATGCCTTGGCTCGACGCCGACGACATCACCCACCCAACGGCAACCCTCAACGACTTATTCCCAAACCCAAGGTCGTTCTAACGTTACTCATTCCCAGGGCCCCCCAGCAAACGCTTCCAGCGTTTCCTCGTTTACACCGGGTCCAGACTTCGCTCCAGTGGAGGTAAACCTCTCCAGCAGGGTTCACGTTGAGATTGACCCGCGCGTTGAACTCATCCAGATAATCTACTTTATTGCCAATTCAAAGTGGTATCAGGAAAGCGTTAGTCCGTACCTCGTGCGGGCCAATATGTACAATTATCCTTACCTGAGAGACATCATGGAGTACTTCAGGAGCTACACAAACGCCACTGCCGTCAGGATGGTCCCGATGATGGTCGAGCAGGGCATTGCCTACGATGCCATTCCGGAATTCGCCCTTCACCTGAATCCAGTCAACTTTTCAAAGGACATGAACTGGAGTGACATGCTCAAACTCAGGCCCTGGCTCAACGTCACCCTGCTCGACGAGTTCGCGGAGGCAGTTGCCCAGTTCGCCAACGAGACCGATTTCTGGAAGTTTTACAACGAGCACAGAGTGTTCTACAACGAAACCCTCCGCAAGTTCGGGGCAGAGAGTGGTGGGAAAA
>WAPO01000002.1 GCA_015520705.1 Thermococcus sp.
CTGGGAGACTGCTTTATTATGGAGCACTAACCTACAGCGTTGATATTGGAAACAGGAAAGCAATAGGCTTAAAAGACCTCAAAGTTAGGAAATACCCAATGAGCGTGAAGCTGGAATTTAACAAAGAAAAAGTTAAGAAAAGCCGAGATACCTTAGTATCTACTTCTGATTATGAAACACAGGATTTAGACATGGAATACAATGAAATTTCCGGTGTGCCTGCATGGACATCTACTGATGATGGAAATGCTAACGTCCAATATCCAAATAATGTAGGTCCGGCCTCCGATCCATGGGATGACTGGGATGGCTGCTCACCAATAGCAGGCTCAATGGTAATTGGATACTACGAACCACTGCTTGATAAAGAAGAAATAATTGATATTCTGCACCACACCATGGGTACATCTACCGATGGACGGACAAATTTCTGGAATGTTGATAATGGGATAGATGATTTTGACGATGAATATACCACCCTCCTAAATTCTGGAATAGTCACTCAACCAATCTCACATTGGTTTGATGGGTCCAATGATTGGTATGTTTCAACTTCCGATATCATTAGAGAGATCGATAACAGTAGACCTTTCATACTGAGCATGACTGATGCTGGTAGTAGCACAGATGGAGTTGGGCCTTATAATGACCATAGCGTAGCTGTCGTTGGATACTGGTACTGGCAAAGCGATGAAGATTATGAGTTTTATCTAATTATCCATAACACATGGGATTCAGAGGAACATTATTTTGCATACGGAAACTGGGATATAGCAGTTGCCACATATGTCTATGCCTATAGTTAGGAGGGAGAGCATGGCAAAAAATATCATGACACTCGTCTTTTTAGTTTTCTTTGCTTTATTTCTATCAATTCCCCTTCAGTATGGTATAATCATATTTTTTGATGTTCTCAAGATTGATCGGTTTCTCGGAGAATATGCACTGGTCTTATTCATTATCCTACCGGCCTTCATAGTATCCCTAATTCCTCGCTTTTACTCTTACAGGGACAGAAAACTTTCAGCTGTCACAACATTGATAACCTTTTTTGTAGCTGGGATAATTTTAACGTCGACAATTCCAAAGGCTGGACCAAATCCTTATGCTGTCTCTTATCTAACAATTCCTCCAGTCCTCCGTTCTCCAGAAACTGCCACTAAAACATCGGATTGGATAAACACATATTTCTATATTGTTCCGAAAGAGTATGATGCCTCTTGGATTGGAAGTGTTAATAGAACATATCATATAGCAGTCTTTGTATGGAAAGACAAAACTGTGGGATTTATAAAACCTCTTTTGATTCTAAGCAATAAGAAAAGGTACTGCTCAGAAAAGTTTGACATAATGGAGGAGAGCTTAAAATCTCGAGACTTTAAGGAATTAAACATTACAATCCAGAGAGAAGCCTATAGAAAAGTTCTGCTCTCAAATGGGACAGTCCTAATATACCTCGAATGCTCAGAAAAACTTGGTTACAAAAGATTGGTTTTTGTAGAAGGAAATAGGACTAAAATGAAAAAGTTCATTAAATTTATTGAGAACCTCAGGTAGGCACGGACACCCTGTTATCTTCCAACCTTATCTAACAGTTACTAAAAATCTTTCATGAAATCTCTGTATGTCCCTGTATTTAATGGTAAATCCTATATACCTTCTCTGGCACATAATCATGAGGGATGCAATGAAGCGGGGACAGAGCTCGCTTGAGTATCTGTTTATGATAGCTGTTGCCCTTGTTATGGTAGCTGTGGTTGTGCACCACCTCGCAGGAATTACCTCCAGTATCCCGGGCAGCTCAGGTGTTGTTATCTCTTATGTGGATTACGATCCACCGGGAGATGATGTGGAAGGAGAGTATGTTGTCATAGAGAATGAAGGACTGAGCGATGTGGATTTAACCGGATGGCAGTTAAGAGACGAAGCAAATCATGCATACACATTTCCAACCGGATTTATATTAAAAGCAGGGGCAAGCGTTAGGGTTCATACGGGGGAGGGAACAGATACAGATACCGATTTATACTGGGGAAGGAAGCAGGCTGTATGGAACAATAACGGGGACACGGCCTATCTCTACAATGCAGAAGGAAAGCTTGTCGACAAATGCTCTTGGACGGGAGATGAGGGAGGAGCAGTTACCTGCCACTGATAACAAACTTTTTAAATCCCTTCTCAATTCCCATCTCGAAGGGACGGCTGGCGGGAGCTGGCCGTCACCGGGAGGTGTAGGACATGGCAAGACTGCACGCGAGAAAGAGAGGTAAATCTGGCTCAAAGAGGCCACCAAGAACTGCCCCACCCACATGGGTAGAATACACTGCTGAAGAGGTCGAGAATCTCGTTATAAAGCTTAGAAAGGAAGGACACAGCACTGCAATGATAGGAACCATTCTCAGGGATCAGTATGGGATACCGAGCGTTAAGCTGATTACAGGCAAGAAGATAACCAAGATACTCGAAGAAAACGGCCTTGCTCCGGACATTCCAGAGGATCTGATGTTCCTCATCAGAAAGGCCGTCAAGCTCAGGAAGCACCTTGAGCTCCATCCAAAGGACAAGCACTCAAGGAGGGGCCTTCAGCTTACAGAGAGCAAAATCAGAAGGCTCGTGAAGTACTACAGGAGAACAGGCAAGCTTCCGGCCAAGTGGAGATACGACCCAGAGCAGGCCAAACTGCTCGTTCGCTGACCCCTTTCCTTCTTCTTTCCGGGTGATAGAATGGATAAGAGCGGATTTTTAGAAAAGGCGAGGGAAGGGGCAGAACTGATTAAGATGCACATTGAGTTAGGGCATACCATCAGACTGATTTCTCACAGGGATGCAGACGGTATAACCGCCGGAGGCATCTTGGCAAAAGCCGTTGCCAGAGAAGGTGGAAGCTTTCAGCTGAGTATAGTCAAACAGCTCAGCGAGGAGTTCATAAAGGAGCTTGCCTCAGAGAAGCACAGAATCTATGTTTTCAGCGACCTCGGAAGCGGCTCCATGAGCCTGATTGAGAGATATCTTGAGGACTTTGATGTTCTCGTTGCTGATCACCACCCCCCTGAAAAGGAGAGCTTCTCAGGCGACTCCCACCTCATTGTAAATCCAACCCTCTACGGAGCTGACAGCGTGAGGGATTTAAGCGGCTCGGGGGTTGCATACTTTGTCGCGAGAGCGATGCGAGAAAAGAACAGGGATTTAAGCTATCTTGCGCTGGTCGGAGCAGTTGGGGATATGCAGGAGGTAGATGGAACCTTCCACGGCATGAATCTCGATATAATCGAGGACGGCACGGAGCTGGGAATCATAGAGGTTCGCAAGGAGCTGAGGCTCTTCGGCCGGGAAAGCAGAAAGCTCTCCCAGATGCTCGCCTACGCCACAAATCCCGAGATTCCGGAGATAACAGGGGATGAAAGAAAGGCAATCGAGTTCCTGAGAGCTAAAGGCTTTGATCCGGACATGAAATACTGGCAGCTGAGGGAGGAAGAGAAGAGAAAGCTCCACGACGCGATAGTGATACACATGATAAAGCACGGCGCCCCCAAGGAGGCCATTGACCGGCTTATCGGTGATGTTGTGCTCAGCAGGGTATATCCGGAAGGAGAGCCGAGACACGAGGCAAGGGAGTTCGCAACGCTGCTCAACGCGACCGGCCGCTTAAACGCAGGAACCCTTGGCGTCGCCATCTGTCTTGGAGACGAGGAGGCATATAGGAAGGCCAGAAAGATGCTCGATGATTACAAGAGGGAGCAGATTGAGGCGAGGAGATACATAATCCAGAACTGGAACAGCGCCGACGAGGGAGAGCATGCGTATGTGCTCTACGTTGGCAGAAATATCAGGGATACGCTCGTGGGCATAGCCGCAAATATAGCCATAAACTCAGGACTTGCCCGGCCAGAGAAGCCCGTGATCATCATAGCCGACAGTGAGGAGGATGACAGCCTCGTAAAGGCCTCAGCAAGGACAACGGAAAGGGCACTGGCAAAGGGTTACCATCTCGGAGAGGCTCTCAGGAAAGCCGCAGAGAAGCTCGGAGGGGAAGGAGGGGGGCATGCGATAGCGGCAGGCATAAGATTTCCAAAAAGCAGAATAGATGAATTCATCAGATACATCAACGAAATCCTCGGCAGGCAGGTGAGTGGAGATGGAAATTAAAGCTAGGGCGGAAATCGTCTGGAGCTACAGAGATGAGAGCAGGGCGAGGGCTATAGCCGAAGCAGTGGAAGTTGATAACAGAGGAATTCCGGAGAAGCTAAAGAAAAGTTTAAATGTGGAAACCCGATGGGAAAATGGGAAGGTTATAACAAAGGTTAAATACTCGGGTGAGATTGAAAGCTTAATTGTAGCGCTCGACGATTTGGTGTTTTCAGTCAAGATCGCCGAAGAGGTCACGTAAAAAGGTGGAGGTGTGAAGATGGCGAAGGCAAATCCAAGAAAAAGGGCTGCTGCCACCAAAGATAAATGGAAGATGAAAGAGTGGTTTGTGGTTTACGCTCCAGAATTTTTCGGAAGCAAGGAGATAGGTTTAACTCCAGCTGATGAGCCGGAAAAGGTCATTGGAAGGGTCATCGAGACGACACTCAAGGATTTAACCGGCGACTTTACAAAAGGCCAGGTGAAGCTCTACTTCAAGATTTACGACGTTAAGGGCCAGAATGCATACACGAAGTTCAGGGGGCATAATCTCTCAAGGAGCTACATAAGGAGCCTTGTCAGGAGGAGGACTACGAGAATAGACGGCATCTTCAACGTCACGACGAAGGATGGCTACAAGCTCCGCGTTATGGGGATGGTCATAGCCATCAGGAGGATACAGACGAGCCAGGAGAGAGCCATCAGAGACATCATGAGGGATATAATATACAAGAAAGCCGAGGAGCTTCCGTACACCCAGTTCATCATCGAGGCAGTTACAGGAAAGATGGCCGCTGAAATTGCCAGAGAAGTCAGGAAAATCTATCCGATTAAAAGGGCTGAGATTAGAAAGATTAAGGTTCTTGCCGAGCCGGGGGCTTGATGCCTCCAGCCTATTCTTCTCCTGAACTTTATTCCGTGTTTGTTCTGTTGTGAAAGAGGCATCAGAAAGCTCACACCGGGGAGGCGGTCAGATAAAATATTACCGCTCCGAGGATGCCTCCGAGTAGTGTTGCCAGAAAGTTTGTGGAGTCGTTGTTTGTGAGACCTCTGTTCTCAAGCGTCGCCCCCACGAGACTGTCAATATTTGCGCCGAGAAAGCCGCCGATAGTTACAGCAAGGAGCATCTGCCATCTGTAAGAGGTCACAAAGATTGCAAAAATCGCTATAATAAGAGCACCGAATAGTGAAACAATCTCACCCTGAAGGGAAACAGCTCCGTTCATTCCTGGCTTAACCCGCTTAAGGTTTGTTATCATCCTTGGGTTCCTGCCCAGAATTTTGCCGAGCTCGCTCGCGAGGGTATCAGCGTTAGCCGTGGCTATTGAGGCAAATGCAGCTGTCCACAAAACGTCCATCTGCAGCTGGTGTTCCAGAATTAAAAATAGCACAGCCGCTAAACCGTTGCCAAGGACATTTCCCCAGCTTCTGGTGCCTCTATGATCCTCTGCAAGCCCCATCTGGACTTTCTCTTTAAAGCGGTATTTTGTTGCCAGAACACCGAGGAACACGAACATGAACAGCGCCACAAAGGGATATATTCCTCCCAGCTCCAGTGTGGCAAAACCCACAAAGAAGGCCGCGGTTATGCCTTTGAGGTCTAACGCCTTAACTTTATATGCAAGACCCGCTAACCCTAACAGCACAACGAAGTCAACCACTGCGTTACTGATCATTACTGGCACCCTCAATGGCAGAGGATTTAAGGGGTTTATTACTCTTTTCCTCGCCTATTGACGAAAAGAAATAAAGGAAATCAAAGAGTTTCAAACTTGACAATGTCTGTGATAAAGGTTATGTCGAGCTTATCCATGCCACTGATTTTGCCTGCTATCTCGTTAATCCTTGTCTCCAGTTTTTTCATGTCCTTTGGCGCGAGCAGGTGTATGACGAGGTTGTGAGAACCAAGCGCCTTTTCGATGACCTTAATATCCCTCTCTTTTTTCAGTTCTTCAACCACAGAATCAAGCTCGGTTCCGGGTTTCACTGTTATCCCTAAAACAACATATATGTAGCCCAGCTGATCGAAGTCCGGGACTATTGTGTATTTTTTGATGAGCCCCATTTTTTCGAGCTTCTCAAGCCTTCTTGAAATTCTCTGTCTCGTGGTTTTCAGTTTTGCGGCGAGCTCTTTGTATGTCAGTCTGGAGTTCTCCGAAAGCAGTTCCATAAGTTTTAAATCTATGGCATCGATTTTAGCCCTCATGGAAATCCCCTATAATATCAGGTATTGTGTTTATAAAAATGTTTCGTATCTTATCCAATTTACTGGTACTAATCTAATATCTGCCAAACTTTATGTGATAAATGGAATATTCGAAATCCCGACAGGAACCCAGATAAACATAACAACAGGTAACCTAAAACAATGGTTCGTAACTTAAAGCTTATTTTAGGCTTTCTGGAGCATTGGGCAGCCATCTCCCGGAGTCTCGTTCTTTGTATTTTGAAATGCTCCTTCTTAACGCACTGGAAATATCTATCCCATAGAAGTTAGCAATGCAGGTGATCGAGAAGAGCAAATCTCCTAATTCCTCCTCCACCTTTTTTCTGTCCCCACGTCCTTTTATCCCCTCAAGTTCAAGCATCTCCCTGGCCAGCTCTCCCAGTTCTTCTGTTACAGCGGCGAGCATTTCAAAGGGCTCCCAGTATCCTCCGAATTCCTTTACCAGTCTATCCACTTCTTTCTGAAGTTCTTTCATGGAATCACCAAAATGTAGAATACCAAACTGACTTAAAGAATTTCCTTTCCGAGCATCTCAAGATACTTTTTGATCTCCTTGGTGTTCGTCTTATAAAACTTCAGCTTTCCTTCCCTCTTTTCGACAACTAAGTTAAGTTCCTTGAGGGTTCTGAGATGATGGCTGATGAGGGTCTGATCCTGCTCTAACGCCTGAGAAATTAGACACACACAGAGCTCCCTGTCCTTAAGCATTTTTAGAATCTGGAACCTTATCGGGTTCGCCACGAGCTTCAGGAACCTGTTGAGCTCTCTATTGACAGTTATATCGACATCAGCCTCAGGGTTTATTAAATCACACCTCTCCATGCATCTCCTGACAGTTCTCTTCTGTTTTTCATTGAGTTTTTCAATTAAATCCTTAACCTTCATCCTATCACCAGAGATACTTTGGAACTCAAACTATAAAAATTTTCATGTGAAGTTAATCAACAATTTCAATTGCAACCTCTTCCCCTTCACTTGTATATGCCCTCACACTGTCCCGGGTGAATGGATAGGATATTATCAGATGAACACCTCCAAACTTGGAGAAAAAGTGAAGATCAGCCCTTGAAGGCCTTGCAGAAGGCGATGGATGCGTGTGGACTGTGCCTTTAACAGTCTCATCATGGGGCAGAAGCCACGTATCAAAATACACCGAACCCCTGCCGAAGTAACCCTTGGGAATTATCAGAACCTCCTCGAATACTCCGTCCTTCTCACGGAGGAAGCCCCCGAACTCGTTTGGATAGAACTCCCGTGCCAGCTCAAGGAGATACTCCATGAGCTCACTTCTTATTTTTATCTTCCTCATCTTTCCTGCCCCTCAGCATGTCGAGAGGGGAATAAAGGACAAATCCCTTTTTTCCCCTTACAAGACTGAACGCCTTATCAGTCTCCTTCTTAATGCCTCTCCACAGCTCCTCATCCTGCATTTTGAAAGTTTCAAAGATAGCCTTTGTGCGTTCCTTTTCCAGAACAATCTCAGGATCATTTCTAAGCTGTAGCACATCAACATCCTTTAGCTCCCGCCGTATGATGTATGTGCCCAGAAATGCGGGAGGGAAAGGAGACACCGGAAATGACAGAAACAGGGCTGAATGAAGGTCAACCTCTTTATAAGCTTCCATGGAATTCATACCTCCGGTGATAACCCCGTATTCCTCGGGAATTGATTTCAATCTTGTCATGACAACCTTTTTTCCAAAGAGACCCCTTTTAAGCTGCAGTCTTATGTAACCATCTCTGACAAGCTTTGCAAGCGTCATTCCCACTATGGAATACGCAATCTCTTCGGCATCATGCCTCTTCTGCCATTCAAAATAGCTTACTCCTTTTTTGATAGATTTGTTCTCCCTTGCAAAATCTTCAGGAAACATCACAACCAGCGCTCCGGGGCTTACCCTCATTTTCAATCCCAGAAATGATAAGCCCGGAAGCAATATAAGATTTTCTAAAAAGAAAAAACTACAGCTATGCCTTTTTTTCAAGATATTTCTCCAGAGATTTGGCCGGCAGATCAACAGTCAAACCTGTCTTTTCAAGAGCTTTCCTGAGGGCATAGACCCGGGCATGCTCCTCGAAACCTTCAGCGGCGTATTCATGTGCAGGAAAATGCAGATACTTGTTAATGAGGGTCTCTATCTCGGTTTTGCTCCGGGCCTTTTTGATGTCGCCGAACCATGAATTAATACCTTCCATATCTATCCCGGCATACACAGGAAGTTTTAGGGTTATGGTTTCATTTATACTCGCTAGAATCCTCGCAACATCTGCTAAGGGTGTCTTTTCGTCGATTATGAGCCTCTTAACGACTATCCAGCTCCCGTGTTTGGCTGTAAAGTTAATATGTTCATCATGATACGGCAGAACAATTCTGAGCTCTTCTATTTTGTCTTCAGGATAATCAACACTCACCTTTCTTGACAGAGTTTCCCTGACAAGAAAAGCCCTTGCAACATCGACGATATTCTTTTTCAGCTTCTTGTTATCCTCGAATACAAGCTTACCGAGCTTCCTTGACGTCCCTGGAGATTTTAAAGCCCTGAACATCTCCGCCAGTTCTCCCTCCGCGAGTTCCTCAGCGAGTGAAATTATACCCGGAACATTCATGACATCTATGAGATACTCAGGAATCTTGGTATTTACAGTATTTGATATTGAAGCCAGGAAGTGGGCAATTTTAGAGCTCTCCATAACTAGGAGCTTATCCCCTACCTTCCAGTTTCCATGTTTTGCCGTAAACATTATGTGCTCTTCGACCTTCATTGCATGCACCCTCACTAGCTTTCTTTCTAACTATATTTTAGCTTTTCCTTGGAGTTTCTTATTGATGGGTCCATTACAAAAAAAGTTATAAAGTTAGCTAAGCACCTGAAATTAGAGTGGGAAGAGGGAACAAAAATGGATGGTGAGGAGAGAATAAAAATTAAGGAGAGCACTCCTCCTGTGTATGGGGAAAAACTTGAGTTAGGTGTCGATTTCCAAACGACTGAGGAAGTTCATGTCCCTGAAAAGCTCATTGATCAGGTCATCGGTCAGGAGCATGCTGTCGAGGTTATCAAAACTGCCGCGAAGCAGAAAAGGCATGTCCTCCTTATAGGCGAGCCGGGCACAGGAAAGTCCATGCTGGGTCAGGCAATGGCGGAGCTCCTCCCCACCGAAAGCCTTGAGGACATCCTCGTTTTCCCGAACCCCGAAGATGAAAACATGCCGAAGATCAAAACCGTCCCTGCATGCCAGGGAAGGAAGATTGTGGCCAGATATAAGGAAAAAGCAAGGGGACAGGAGAATATAAAGTCATATCTGCTCCTCTTCGTGTTCTTCACAGTAATGCTGGCTCTCCTGATTCAGTTCAACACAACAAACCTTCTCATGGGTCTGTTCGTTATAATCATCTCAATAATGGCAATCTCCAATCTAAGACTGAAAAACCAGGTTCTTGTTCCGAAGCTCCTTGTGGACAACTGCGGCAAGAACAAGGCTCCATTTGTAGATGCCACAGGGGCGCATGCTGGGGCTCTGCTCGGTGATGTCAGACACGATCCGTTCCAGAGCGGCGGCCTCGGAACACCGGCTCACGAGAGGGTTGAACCAGGGATGATACACAGAGCAAACAAGGGAGTGCTCTTCATAGATGAGGTGGCGACCCTAAGCCTGAAGATGCAGCAGAATCTTCTCACAGCAATGCAGGAGAAGAAAATGTCAATCACAGGACAGAGCGAGCTTTCAAGCGGCGCCATGGTCAGAACAGAGCCGGCTCCATGTGATTTCATACTCGTAGCAGCTGGAAACCTCGACACCGTCGATAAGATGCACCCGGCGCTGAGGTCAAGAATCCGGGGATACGGGTATGAGGTCTATATGAGAACCACAATGCCCGACACCATGGAGAACAGGAAGAAGCTGGTTCAGTTCGTGGCTCAGGAGGTCATTAGGGATGGGAAGATACCCCACTTCACCAAGGATGCCGTAGAGGAGATAGTCAGGGAGGCCCAGAAGAGAGCCGGAAGAAAGGGGCATCTGACCCTGCGGCTGAGAGACCTTGGAGGGATTGTGAGGGCTGCAGGCGATATAGCTGTGAGGGAAGGCGCCAAATACGTAACGAGGAAGCATGTTCTTGAGGCCATAAATATGGCAAAGCCCCTTGAAAAGCAGCTGGCTGACTGGTACATCGAGAGGAAGAAGGAGTATCAGGTCATCAAAAGTGAGGGCAGCGAAATTGGAAGGGTGAACGGTCTAGCGGTTATAGGGGAGCAGAGCGGTATAGTTCTCCCGATCGAGGCTGTTGTTGCTCCAGCAGCGAGCAAGGAGGAGGGCAAAATCATCGTCACAGGAAAGCTCGGTGAGATAGCGAAGGAGGCTGTCCAGAACGTTTCGGCCATAATCAAGCGCTACAAGGGCGAGGACATAAGCCGCTATGACATACACGTCCAGTTCCTCCAGACGTATGAGGGCGTTGAGGGTGATTCAGCGAGCATAAGCGTTGCCACCGCTGTGATTTCAGCTCTTGAGGAGATACCTATAATGCAGGATGTTGCAATGACTGGTTCGCTGAGCGTCAGGGGAGAAGTGCTCCCAATAGGAGGCGCGACGCCGAAGATTGAGGCCGCAATCGAGGCGGGCATTAAAACTGTAATCATCCCGAAGAGCAACGAGAAGGACGTCTTCCTGAGCAAGGATAAGGCTGAAAAGGTAAGAATCATACCCGTTGAGACGATTGATCAGGTTCTTGAGATAGCTCTTGAGGACAGCGAGAAGAAGAACCAGCTCATAGAGAAAATAAGGAAGGCCCTGCCCCTGAACCCCGCATGACTAAAGGACATCAGAAAGGCCCGCACACTCCAGTATTATTGAGGCAATCTCTTTCCCCTTTTCTGAATTTTCGAGCTCCTTAACTATGATTTTTCCGCTGGGGTATATGCTCGTCTCGAAACCTTCTATGACCGTGATCAGCATCATGCCTGGTATGAAAGTCCTTATCTTGACGGAACGGCCTTCCAGGCAGGTTTTAACCTTTGCAAGGTCGATTTTAATCTTTTTGTCCCATGAGTATGCCTGAATTACGATGCCCTTCATTGTTACGCAAGGTTTGGCTATTATCATGCCCTCACCCCCGGAGGGTTTTCACGGAGACCTATTTATATGTTGTTCCACAGGTTTGATCAATCTGTTAGATTTTTATTTAACTGTTTAATTGCTGAATTCAATTCCCGGCCAGCTTTTCAACAAGCTCCACAACCCTGGGAATTGCCTTCTCAACCTCCTCACTGAGCTCCATGCCGAGCTCAACCTCCTTCGCAACAACACCTATGAAGTGGAGCTCCGCATTCTTCAGGCGCTCATCCAGAGCCATTAAAAGTTTAAGCCCGTCAACAGCTCCCATGAAGTGGGCGCTTCTAATCTCCGCTTTCAACTTCTCAAAAATCTCCTCACCGCTGAGGTATATAACCTCGCCCGGCCTGAACTCCTCGCTCAGGATGGCGTCGATGATTATTAAGCGTTCTTCTCCATTGTAGTGCCTCTGGAGCCTGAATATGTCCGTGCCAATCTCAATGACATTGTATCCCTTTTGGGCCAAGATTCTGCCCGCTTTAAGACCAACGCCGTCATCTTTCATGAGTTCATTACCGAGTGCAAGGATTAGGGATTCCATCTTTATACCTCCAAAGAGAAAAGGGAGCTAAGGAACATAAAAAGGTAGAGTCAGAGCTTAACCACATGCACCGAACATGAGATGCACGGATCATATGCCCTCACGGTCATCTCCGAGAGGAGCTTGAGCTTTTCTGGGTCATCATTGTAGTGCTTCTCCGCCATCATTCTGACGTGGCGCTCCATTATGGCAAGATTCATGGCTGTTGGCGTGATTATGTCTGCGTAAGCGACCTTTCCATCCCTGACCTCAATCGTGTATGCGAGGATGCCCCTCGGAGCCTCTGTGAGGCTAACACCGCGGCCGTCCTTCATCTCCACTTCGTCCCTTGGCTTTATCGGCCACTTTGCGAGGGTATCATCAATTAAATCTATGGCCCTCTCTATGAAGTAGACGAGCTCAAGTGCCTGGGCAAAGTTGTTTGCAAAGCAGTTGTCATAGCGGAGGAGGTCTTTATACTGTGCGTAAAGCTCCTTGGCCCTGCCGTAAAGCAGGTGCGCGTTGTTGACAATTCTTGAGATTGCACCCACCATGAAGGGCTTGCCCCTGTAGAATGAGTGTTTGGCAAAGCTGTGCTCCACAACGCGCTCAACGATGTGCTTCTGATAGTCCTCAACAGGGAACTCAAAGCCGTCGCTAACCTTCACATAGTCCCCAAAGATTCCATAAACTCCGTTCCTTGGCTTGACAGCCATGTGCACCATTTCCTTATCTTCGACCTCCTTGTACTGTTCGAGCTTTGAAAAGAGCTCCACTGTATATTCCGCCATTGGGAGGGCCTCTTTAAGCTCCCTCTTAAGCTCTTCAAACTGGGCCTTTGTCGGGAGCTTTCCAAAACCACCTATTACGGCGTTCTCCTGATGGATGGGCCTTGAGGCCAGATAGTCCATTATCTTGGCACCGATGTTCTTCAGGGCCATCGCATACTCGATTTCCTTTCTGTACCTGTCGAGCATGCTGAGCGGATTGGAGTAGCCGAGGTAGTCTGGCAAAACGAGCAGGTAGAGGTGGAGGGCGTGGCTCTCAATCATGTCCCCTATGTATACGATGTCCCTCAAATCCTGTATCTCTTCCCTCGGAGTAAATCCAACAGCCTTCTCAGCCGCCTCCACAGCGGTGAGTTTATGCGCTGCCGAACAGAAGGAGCAGATTCTTGGATAGACGGCCAGAGCCTCTTCGAGCTTCTTGCCGATGGTTATGGCCTCGAAAAAGCGCGGCCCCTCGATGATGTTGAGCTTGACCTCCTTAACGCCGTCGTCGCTCATGACTATCTCAATTCCACCTTTTCCCTCCACACGTGCGATGTGGTCAACGGTAATCGGGATATACATCATTCTCCCTCCTCAAAGATTTTGTCAATCATCTCCTCAAGCCTCGGGTTGTGGGCGTTGAATATCCTCATCCTCTCAAGGATTTCCTCCTTTGTCAGGCCCTTTTCCCTGAAAACTCTTGCCAGTGAGTCGAACCACGCGACGTCGTAGCCTATCGCCCCTCTACAGCCAATGCACGCTATTCCGTAGCCGGGACACCTCGCATCACAGCCAGCCCTCGTTATTGGGCCGAGGCAGGGCTCGCCTTTCTCTATGAGCACGCAGGGATAACCCTTAAGCCTGCACTCAACGCACACAGGGTAGTCGATATCTTCGGGCCATGAACCAACGAGGAAAGTTCCGAGGGCATAGAGAAAGTCCTTCTTCTCCGGCGGACAGCCGTAGAGCCTGTAGTCAACTTTTATATAATTCTCAACGGGCTCGGCCATCTTCGGCTGGAACTTTACTTTGGCATCACCATAGACAGTCTTCCAGAGCTCTTCGAGCTTCCTGTCGTTGCCCCAGCTCTGCACACCACCTTGGGTGGCGCAGGCTCCAACCGCGACAACTATTTTGGCCTTCTCCCTGATTTTCTTTACGAGCTCAGCTTCCTCCTCCGTGGAGATACTACCCTCAATGAACGCTATGTCGACTTCCCTATCCTCATCGCTGTCGCGCTCGACCATGAACCAGCACTCAATGCTGGCCTTATCAAGGAGCTGGATTATCTCATCCATCATGGCGAACTGCAGCTGACAGCCATAGCATGACGTGAGAGCGTAAAACCCGACCCTAACTTTTCCGTTCTCCATCTCTACCACCTCAGTCCAGCAATCCCGGTGTTGACACTATGTCGAAGTATGTAAATACCGGTCCGTCCTTACATATGTACTTCCATGAAGTGCTCGTCCCGACGTTGCAGTGCCCGCATTTTCCAATTCCGCACTTCATCTTTCTCTCCAGCGTGACGAAGATGTTTTCCGGTCTGTATCCATAGTTGATTAGGTACTCAAAAACAGCCTTGTACATCCTCGGCGGGCCGCATATCGCCACCGCGGTCTTCTTCGGGTTGGTGTTGGCCTCAACTATGAAGTTCTGGGGTCTGCCATGCAGGCCCGGCCAGTCCGGATCGCGCGTAACGCTCTGAATTATCTTGACGTTTTCAGCCTCCGCTAAATCTTTCATCGCCTCCAGCTCCTTGTAGAAGAGAAGATCTTTACCGTAGCGCGCTGTATTAATGAAGGTTATGTTGCCGTACTTCCAGCGGTTGTCCATAGCGTAGAGGAAGACGCTCCTGAGCGGTGCCGTTCCGAGTCCAGCAGCTATTAGGAGTAAATCCATACCCTCCCACTCATCAACGGGGAAGCCGTTTCCGTAGGGCCCGCGGACGAGGACAGTGTCACCGGGCTTGAGTCTGTGGATTACAGTGGTAACCCTACCAGCCTTCCTGATGCACAGCTCGAAGAATCCCCTTCTCATGGCGGAGGAGCATATGCTTATCGGCACTTCACCGACACCGGGTATGGTGAGCTGGACGAACTGACCCGGCTTGAATGTCCAGCTCTCGGCAATTTCCGGGTCTTCGAACCTGAAGAGGAAGAGCTTCTCTTTTTCTGTGAGGGAATAAACCCTCAGAACCTTCACTTTTTCAAGGGCATAGGGATTGTCCCCCTTCATAAGTCCTCACCTCTCGCATCAGCTGTGTATGCAAATCCCCTCTTCGGAATTTCCTCGCTGATCTCAGGAGGACATTTCGGCTCTTTAGTTCCAAGGATTCTTCTCAGGTTTTCGACAAAGCTTATACCCGCAGGACAGAAGTATGTGCATCTCCCGCACCCAACGCAGAAGCTCAGGCCGAGTGTTTCATTGTAGGAGTTCTTGCACAGGTAGCGATTCATGAAACGGTCCTTCTTTGTGGGTCTGAAGTTGTGGTTTCCGGCAACCAAGCCATGGCTCCTGAGCTGGCAGGAGTCCCAGCGCCTCTCGCGGTAGCCCGTGTCTCCGTCGAGGTTTGGAACATCACGAACCTCGTAGCAGCGGCAGGTCGGGCAGGTCGTGTTGCAGTTACCGCAGGCAAGGCAGAGATTAGCCTGCTCCTCCCACATCGGGTGCTCCATTTCAAGCTCAAGGAGATAGCGCAGATTCCCCCAGTCTTCGTGATATTTGAAGGCCTTTTCACGCTTATTCTCAAAGCTCCGGAAGGCACAGATGTCCTCCGTCGTAACCTCCTCGAAGAGCTTTATGTTCTTATCAACAATCCTGTGGCCCACAGGGGTGCCGACCCTCACGAGCCATCCATCCGGGAGCTCATGCAAGAAGAGGTCAAAGCCATCATCCGCGAAGTCCGTTTCCCTGAGATTGCAGAAACAGTATTCGTCCGGCATACAGCTAATGCCGATGATTATGCCCTTCTCCCTTCTCACCTTGTAGTATTTGTCAGGGAATTCGTCCAGATAGACGGTATCGAGTATCTTCAGTCCGAAGATGTCGCATGCGTGAAGGCCGAAGAGCACAAAGGGCTTAACATCCTCAATGGTCTCCCTGTATTCAGCCTTTGATATGCTGAACTCAAAGAGTTTCTCCCTCGGGAGGAAGAAGAACTTCTTTGGAGGCATTATCGTCCTGTTGTAGTGGAACTCCACATCTCTGACATCATCAACTTCCCTGAAATCATAGAACTTTTCTGAAATCTTGACAGGAGCATAGAGGTCGCCCCAGTCCTTCAAACGCTCAAGGAACATGTAAGTGTTCTCCTTTGGAAGTTTAACATACCTCACCTCTACCACCTCTCAATGTTCAGGAATAGGCACATGTCCATATTTATTCATTCTCAAATTCTGCTCTTCCAAGGAGCTAAAAAAGCCTTTCTAAACCCTTAGTTTATCAACCAATGGTTAAGATGCGGCAATTTCAGGAAAATTGTGTTACAAATCCCGTGTTGGACATCACGACTTATCATATCTGTCCAGTTACACTGCAGTTGAGTCACCTATGAACAGCTCTTCACCTCAATGCTCAGGACAGACTTCAACTGCATCAAGCTTTTAAATCCAGAGAACAACATTACTCTCCGGTGAGTGCTGTGAAAAGAAAGGCGGCCTTTGCTGTGATGGCGCTGATGCTTCTCATCACCCTTATTCCCCCTGTTTCTGCCCAGCCCGAGTGGGACTGGACGTATAAAGATCAATGCATTGTTTTTTCTATGGATTTCAATCACAGGGGCGATCTGGCTGTGGGCTTCGGCTATGATGCGATACTCCTGAAGCCCAACGGCACGAGGGTGTTCAAAGTCCCGACGAGGGATTTTGCATACTCTATTGCATTGAGCGACAACGACTACACCCTTGTCGGAACCCGGGGGTTTTTTGTCCAGCTTTTTGACCCCTCTGGAAAGCTGGTCTACGAATACAAAACCGGGGATCAGGTATGGGCGGTCGACATAAGCGGAGATGGAAAAACATTCGTCGCAGGGAGTCAGGACGGGTGGGTGTATTACTTCAGGGATAAAAAGCTCCTATGGAAGAGGGATACCGGTGCCCCTATATGGGGGGTTCAGATGTATAAGGGGCTTATCATTGCGGGAAACAATGAAGGGAGGCTTCTGGTCTTCGATTCCTCTGGAAAGATTCTCTGGGAGAAGAACCTTGGTGGCAGGGTATGGCGTGTTAAGGCTGCTGGTGATAAAATAGCTGCCCTCGTGGTGAAGGGAGAAACCTCTGTAAAGAGCAAACTGTATCTTTTCACAGTGAACGGCAGCGAGCTCTGGCACAGGGAGTTTGATGACTATGTCAGGGATATGGACTTTGACGGCAGAAGAATCGTGGTGGGAGGGGATATAGGAGAAATTGACGCCTTTGCAGTAAACGGGAGCGAGCTATATTCTGTTCCGAATTTTGAGGTTGTGTGGGACATCTCCCTCGGCGGAGGATACACACTGGCGGGAGGAGGAAAGGACGCGTTTTTTATAAATTCAAGTGGTGATGTGGAGTGGATTTATGAGACCAACGAGAGCATTGAGCACGTCGCTATGAGTGATGACGGCCGCTATCTGGCCGTTTCCCACAAGGTTTTCTCCAAGGTTGTATGTGAGGGGACAATTGACTTTCTGGACAGGGAGAAAGGCCGCATTACTCGAACATTAAGCAGTTCTTCTCCGGCTGAACCGCAGCAGACAACACAGAGGACATCTTCAAGCGGAAACAGCAGAGCAGTAACAGGCATTTTGGTGCTTGTTCTCCTGACCCTTGTTGGACTCGCATGGAAGGAGATGAGAGAGTGATAAGGGCAGTAAATCTGACAAAGCGCTACGGAGAGCTGGTGGCTGTTGATCACGTAAGCTTTGAGGTGAAAAAGGGGGAGATTTTTGGCTTCCTCGGGCCAAACGGGGCAGGAAAAACAACAACCGTCAGAATGCTCTCAACGCTGACGAGGATTGACGAGGGAGAAGCACACGTCAACGGATACAACGTGATGACGGAGCGCCTGAAGGTGAAGGAGAGCATCGGGGTTGTGCAGGACGTTTCAAACCTCTACGATGAGCTCACGGTTGAGGAAAACCTGAACTTTCTGGCTGAACTCTACGGGGCGCCGAAAGCCAGTGTTGATTCCCTTATCAAGGATTTCAACCTTCCCAGAAAGCAGAAGTTTGGAAGGCTCAGCTCGGGATACAAGAGGAGAACCGCAATAGTTGCCGCCCTAATCCACGACCCGCCCGTTCTCTTCATGGACGAGCCAACCGTTGCCCTCGACGTGCACTCGGCAAAGCTCGTCAGGGAAATGATACTATCACTGAACAAAGAGGGGAGGACGATTTTCCTGACAACACACAACATGGGCGAGGCGGAGAAGCTCCCTCACAGGATAGCCATAATAAACAGAGGTAGAATCGTGGCTGTGGGAAAGAGGAGCGAGATAAGAGGGCTCCTCGGGAGCGGCATCAGGGTGAGGTTCAAGGTTGAACCTATCAGCAACAAACTCCTCAGGAGGCTTGAGGAATACAGCCCCTCCTTTGATGAAGACATGATAGCTGTCGAGGTGCAGGATGTTGATTCCTTTCTGGAGGAGTTCTACTCCCTCAGGGAAGAGCTGGGCTTCAGGGTTCTCCACATGGAGACCCAGCTCCCAAGCATAGAGGATGTGTTTCTTGAGCTCACAGAGGAGAGCGAGGAGCCCCAGACCTGTGCAGTATCCTGCGGGGGATGTCCCATATGAGAATGCTTGCCATAATAAGGAAGGAGCTCAAGGAGTATATGCTGAAACCGGGCTCTATAAGCTGGGGGCTGATATTCCCACTCGTTTTCACACTCTCCTTCATAGTGCGCTTTGGGGAGGTCGACCACCTCGCCCCGGGACTTGTGAGCATCTCGGCCTTATTTGCAACGACCTCCTTCGTAGCCTCATCCCTGATCTTCGAGCGCCGCCTGAAGACTTTTGAACGCCTCCTGCTGGCTCCCATCAGATACGGAGAAATCATCCTCGCCAAAATCCTTGTGGGGGCGCTCTTTGGGACAATGGTGAGCTTGATAACCCTCCTTATAGTTGCCAATTTCCTTCGCTACGGCATAGACCGACCAGTGCTCACTCTCCTCATAATCATCATAGCAAACTTCACATTTTCAGCATTCGGAGTTTACCTCTCTCTGGCTGTGAGGAATCCCATAAACGTCATGAGCTACCTGAACCTGCTGAGGCTTCCAATGATCTTCACAGGAGGCGCAATAGCCCCTCTGTCGCTCTATCCGAAGTGGTTCATAACGGCTGGCCTTGTAACGCCACTCACATACTCCGTTGAATGCCTTCGCTTCTCAATCCTTAACTACTACGACATCATCCCCTTCGCCTACTCCGTGCTCCTGCTTTCCATTATGGGCATGCTCTTTTTCGTCCTCAGCGTTAGAACCCTTAAAAAGCTCTATTAGCCTTGCATTTTCCTCCCTCTTTCTTACGCTGAAGCGCACATATTCCGGGAGTCCAAATGATGAGCAGTCCCTAACGAGGATTCCCTGTTTCTTCAGCCTTTCAGTGAAGGTTCTGGTGTCTCCAACGTTTTTGATGAAGTAATTGGCGTCGCTCTTGACATCCAAAGCTTTCTCCATCCGCTCCTTTTCCCTCCATATCAGGGGCATGGTATCCTTCAAAAAGCGGAACTCATCTTTTATGACAAACTCAAGGAAGGCGTAGCCTGTTGAACCAATGCTCCAGGGCATCCTGACGCTTTTAAATGCCCCGGGGAAGCCGACGACGTAGCCAACCCTTATTCCCGGGAGGCCGTAGCTCTTCGTGAACGTCCTCAGCTTCACAATGTTGTTCCCTTCCGGACTTTTTGCACCTTTAACAAAGTCTATGAATGCCTCATCGAGAACGAGAAGGGCGTTTCTGTCCTCGACTGCATCCATCAGGGGTCTAAGCTTCTTCGGGGAATAATAGCGGCCGTCAGGGTTATTTGGGTTGCAGAAGAAAACTACACTCTCCCTCCCCACTAATCCGGCAAGTTGCTCCGGTTCATTTGGGCCCTTGACGACTTCGGCATTAAAAATCCTCGCAACCCTTTCGTACTCTCCATAGGTGTGCTCCGGGATTATAACCCTGCGCTTTCCCCTCATGGTGAAGATGCCGAGCAGATAGAGCGCTTCGGTGATTCCGGCCGTTACCGCTATGCTTTCGCCAATCAGGTTTGAAAGCTCCTCCTCAAGCTTTTCCCAGTAGAGATAGCGGCTTGAGAGTTCCCTGGCCCTTCTGAACATCTCATGGAGCCATGGTGGGGTGTATGGGTTCAGCGAGGCCGAAAAGTCCAAAAGCCCCTCATCCCTTGCCCCGCCGTGGTGGGTTTTGAATTTAACTGGTTTAAGCATCATATTTCCTCCAGCAAGCTGATTTTTAATAATGATACAAAACAGCTATCCTTTGTAAAGGTTTTAAAGTCATATCCTTCTATATACCCTTCAATTCGTTCAATGCTTTCCAGAATGTCATGAAGGAAAAGTCGATAGTCCCGTTTAGACATAAACAATATCCCTCCTAATTTGTTCCCACAACCTTTTTCGGCTTAATGCAGCGTTTTTAGTAATCAAATCAACTCTAACTCCTAGGATTTCTTCAAGATACTCTTTTAGATCCACAATTTCCCAACCAATTGGTCTCTCAAATTCAACGAGGATATCAACATCACTAAGCTCATCAGCTTCGCCTCTCGCATACGAACCGAAAATTGCAATCTTTTTTACACCGAACCTTTTATGCAGTTCTCTTTTATGCCTGCGCAGAATTTCCTCAATCTCCTCAAGGGACTTCATCACTACCCCCATCTGTTATTGAACAAAAAATGATTTAACGATTTCGGAAACAGATACAAGAGCTATCCATTCTCCAACCACAATCCAATAAATTCTCAAAGCTCTTTTAATGTCTTCTAACTTTGGCTCCTCTCCCTCAAATCTGTAAACACCTTTTTTCTCAAGCCAGACCCCGAGGACGGCACTCATAGCGGCTATCGGCTTATCGGAGTTGAGCTTAAACCTCGCCCTTCTGTAATATTCCAGCACCTTTTTTGGCCCAAATGGAAGGAAGAGGAAAACCGTCAGGCGGGCGGGAATGAAATTAAGCAAATCATCCAGACGGGCGGCAAATTTGCCAAAATAAAGGTAGCGTTCCGTTTTGTAGCCAATCATTGCATCAAGGGTGTTTACGGCTCTATAAATAATGGCACCACTAAGTCCAAAGATGAGATAATAGAACAGAGGAGCAACTACGCTGTCCGTTATGTTCTCAGCAAGGCTCTCAATTGCCGCCGAATTTAGGTGGGCCCTGTCGAGGCTTTTCACGTCCCTGCTCACAATCCAGCTAACATATTTCCGCTGCTCTTCAATATCCTCGCGGATTGTGTTCCCTACGTGCTCCGCCAAGCTCCTAATTGCAAAGGAGCTCTTTAGGAGATAAACGCTCAAAGCAAAGCCAAACCACAGAGGTAAAAGCTCCGGGAGTCTTGAGATTGCAAGGGCAAATGCAATCACAAGCAGGGAGGCGAAAGCTCCCCCAATGAAGTCCAGAGCCGGGCTTCTCCTTCTGTAATGCCCATCAAAAAAGCCGATTAGCCTGCCAAACCATACCGTAGGGTGAAGCAAAACGGGAAGCTCACCCAGAGTTAAGTCCCAGAGGATGGCGAGGAGGAAAATGGTGATATCACTCATCATCCAATAGCCTCCATTATCCCGCTGTACTCTTCCAGCATCTCTTCGCTCGGCTCCCTTACTCCGCGCCGCACGTACCACGCAGGATGCTTC
>WAPO01000003.1 GCA_015520705.1 Thermococcus sp.
ATGGCGAGAACCAGAATGATACTCCTGTATGCGCACGCCAATGCCAGAAACCTCCTCGTCCTCGGAACGAGCAACAGAAGCGAAGTCCTTACAGGTTATTTCACGAAATGGGGAGACGGTGCCAGCGACTATGCTCCGCTGATAAACCTCTACAAGACCGAGGTCTGGGAGATAGCAAAGCTCCTTGGGGTTCCGGATAAAATCATCAAAAAGAAACCGAGCGCCGGCCTCTGGGAAGGACAGACCGACGAGGATGAGCTTGGGATAAGCTACCGCCTGCTGGATGAAATCCTTCACCGGCTCGTCGACCTCAAAATGCCTGCAGAGAAGGTTGCTGAAGAACTCGGAATTCCTGTCGAGAAGGTGCATCACGTTGAAAACCTTATAAAAAGAAGCGCTCACAAGAGGAGGCTTCCAGTGGGGCCAGAGGTGGGAGTTTGAAAAAAGGCTACATCCTAGTATTCCTAGCCGCTTCAATGTGGGGTAGTCTGGGGATTTTTGCTAAACTGCTTTACAGCTTTAATCTCAGCTCCTTTACGATAGTTTTTTACCGCGTCTTTTTTGCCCTCCTGCTGCTCATCCCCTATAACATATCAAGGGGAGGCTTCACAATAAACAGGGGCAGGCTTAAGTTTTACGCTGTTTACGGATTCTTCAGCATATTCCTCTTCTACACCCTTTATTTTTACACGGTCAAGATATCATCGGTTTCTCTTGCCGTGCTCCTCCTCTATACAGCTCCTATATACTCCACACTGATGGGATATTACATTTTCAAAGAGCCTATAACAGGAAAAAAGGCGGTTGCACTGGGCATGGTCGTGCTGGGTGTGCTGTTTGTAGTTGACCTGAGCGGGAGCAGGGTGACGCCGCTGGCAGTGACTCTCGGCCTGCTCACGGGAATTACCTATGCTCTCTATGGCATACTCGCCAAATTTGCAGTCAGAACAGAGAGACCAGAAGAAGCCCTATTCTACACACTGGGCTTTGGAATGCTCTTCCTCCTCCCTTTTACGGATTTTAAAGTGCCAACTGAGGCAATTCCTTATCTTTTTGCTCTTGCCTTTTTTCCCACGTTTCTGGGATACATATTCTATAACAATGCTCTCAAGGAGATAGAGGTCAGCAGGGCAGCTATAATTGCAACTATAGAGCCTGTAGTTGCCATTACACTTGCTTTCCTGATATTTCGAGAAATCCTAACACCGAGACAGCTTTTCGGCGCGGCGCTCATAATTGGAGGCTCTCTCCTAATCCATGCATCAGAAAGGGAAGAACCCAAAGAAATTGAAGTTCTGGAAGAGCTCCATTAAATGTAGAAATACCTCTCAAGTTCCCACTCTGTAACTTCTTTTGTGTCCTCCGGGATTCCCTTAGCACCTACATATTCAAGATAGGCCTTCCACTCCTTCTCCTTGTATGAGATGAAGTTTTTATAGGCCTTACCGAGCGCAGACTTAATGACGCTGTCCTTCTTAAGTTCTTCCAAGGCTTCTCCAAGGCTTTCAGGCAATGTCCCTATTCCAAGCTCCTCTCTTGTTTTATCACTCATTTCATAGACATTTTCCTCCACATATGCATATGGCTCAATTCCCTTTTCTATCCCGTCCAGCCCTGCATTTATTATTGCTGCAAATGCCAGATAGGGGTTTGCACTTGGATCAGGACAGCGGTATTCAATTCTGGCGCCTTTGCCCCAGAATGCAGGGACTCTGATGAGAGCACTTCTGTTTCTGTATCCCCACGAGATATACACCGGCGCCTCATATCCCGGAACAAGCCTCTTGTAGCTGTTGACCGTCGGGTTTGTCAGTGCTGTCAGCGCTCTTGCATGTTTTAGTATTCCACCGATGAAGTGGAGGGCAGTCTCACTAATTCCCTCTTCACCCATGAACAGGTTTTTGTCATCTTCCCACAGGCTTATGTGGAGGTGCATTCCGTTCCCTGGCATTCCAAAAATCGGCTTTGGCATGAATGTGGCATAGAGCCCGTGCATTTCACCAACAGCCTTCACCACGTATTTGAAGCTTATTATGTTGTCCGCGGTTCTCAGCGCTTCATCAAACCGGAAATCAATCTCATGCTGAGCTCTTCCAACTTCGTGGTGGAGAACCTCGGGGGTAAGTCCGAAATAGGGCATGTAAAGTGCTATCTCCCTTTTGATGTCCCTTGCTTTGTCGAGGTTTATAATATCAAAGTATCCACCCGCATCCGGTAGATGAAGCTCCCAGCTACCGTTTTTCTTGAAGAAGTAGAATTCCGGTTCAGGCCCAATATATGCACTCATGCCCTTCTCTTTAAGCTCTTTCAGAGTGTTCTGCAGTATGCTCCTTGAATCCGCCCAGTAGGGTTCTTCATCACGATATATGTATCCATAGACCCTTGCAATGCCCTCCCAGGGAACCTCGCTGAATGTTGAAGGGTCTGCCTTAAATATCAGATCACTATCCTCTATCCCCTGAAACCCTGGTATGGAAGAGCCATCAAATGATATCCCATCCTTAACTGCCTCTTCATATCTTGTCATTGGAACTTCCATACCCTTGGGGACACCGTTGATGTCCACAAATACAAGCTGAAGGAAGCGAATCTTCTTTTCAGCAACTGGCTCATGTGTTAAAGCCTCGCTCATTTTACTCCACCCTCTTTGATAGTTTGTTCAGTATAACACAGCTAATACTGAACGGATGTTTGAATATAAAGTTTTCGATTAATCATTTGGCACAATGACAAGGCATAAATTTGAACACCATAAAAATGTTGAATTTATCCAAATCTTTTGCCTATTTTTACATGTAAATGTGAAAAAACTTCCGAAAATGTTTTAGCAGTGGTGAGTATCTGCTATCATGTCAAATCCCGATGAGATTATACACAAAGAGATAAGCAGGATAAATCTTCACCTGCCGAGAGTCAGAAAAACCCTCGCAAGGTTGCTGGAGGAGGATGAGCCGAGGATACAGCTTAGGGATGGTAGCTACCACTACTTCAGAAAAAACGAGCTTGAGCTGATTTCAGGGCTAATAGAAAAGGAGGAGGCAGAAATTCTGCGCCTTCCCATAATCCTCGAAATCACGAGAACATGGCATGGATACTTCAGGGTGAGGGGCAGGACAGAGGTTAAAGTGATAGAAAAACTTCTCGGTCAGTATGACATCCTCGAAGACAAAACAGAGACAATACTGCCGAGGTATCTCCTCCCAAAAATCAGAAGAGCCCTACCAACAACCACAACATATGCATTTGTCATGGAGTGAGAGAGATGGATGATGAAAGAACCCTTATAAATTACTATGCATTCACGATTCCACATATAACAGTCCTAGCCGGAGCTATCCTTGGAATCCTACTCATAGCGGGGTTTGACATTAAAAGAGCCCTCGGAATATTCTCAACTGTCTACGGTGTGCTCCTCATAATCATAGGCCTGATGGCCAGGCCCCATTTTTCAAGGTTGCCCTTATACAAGATTAGCATCGTGTTCTTTTTGGCAATTTTGATTGCCGGAATTGCCATCTTTTTCTTCGGGTAAACACGAACTTTATATTACTAAAAGTCAAAAAATCTCTCGGGGATGGTCATGAAACGAAGTATTGCCATGAGTGTTATGATAATCTCTCTCATGATGTTCACAGCAGCAGTCCTTGCTCAGAGCACGGAGCTGGGTGTGAAGGGTAGCATCGTCGTAATTTCCGGGGACTACTCCTCAGGCTCCATAATTCTCACCAACAGCGGCAATCTCGCATATGACCTGGTAATGTTCCAAGATTTCAGGGTTGTAAATGAGGCAGGGAAAGAAGTTTCAGGGTTCACATTCACGATGAACAGAACGAACTTTATCAACTGGAAGAGAGGGAAAAGCTATGTCGTAGGCTACAGAATCAGCGCAGAAAAAGGAATCCCTGCTGGGGACTATTCTCTGCTATTGAGGTTCAGGGCAATCTCTTCAGGAGCAGGCCGACTCTATATCCTTACAGCGAGGATTCCTGTCAGGGTGATTGAGAACCCGCTTCGGTTTGGGAAGCTTTCCATGTATGTGGAGGGAAGGGAGGGGTATAACCAAATTTTCAATGGGGATACCCTCGTTGTGTATTCCCACGTGCAGAACATCGGGCACTTCAATGTTTCCGGAAAGGCCACGGTTTATCTGGAGAGGGAAGGAAAGCAGTATCTGAAACAATCCCGAGAAATAACCCTGACTCCGGGGGACAATGTCATTAAATTCGAGATGAAAATACCTCAGGATTTCTCAGATGGCACATACACCCTCGTCTATATCATTAAATATCCGAGCGGTGAGAAGAGATTCACAAAGAACATAAAAATCGGGGTCGGTGTTGAGGTAATAAACCTGTCCGTCAAATCCTCCAGAGTTTTCCTCAATGAGAACAACGTTGCATATCTAACCCTGATAGCTGATCGGGACATCTCCCTCAGGATTGAAATGAATGCAATCTCAGGAGGAAAAGTGATTTACAGAACCGAAAGGGTGATTAATGTAGGGAGTGGAAGCAGGGTTATAACGCTCAATCTACCCACAAATTCCTCGGGGGACATCAAAACAGAGGTAGGTATCTACTATGGCACGCGGTTGCTCAGGTCTTTCCAGATAAGCTATCAGGTTGTGACGTATCCCGTCTTATCAAATGTCATGTATAAAAAAACAGGGCCCAATAGCATTGAAATTATCCTGAAAATCGAGAACGGAAACGATAAACCAGTCACAGGAACCCTAAGCTATGAGTTATACACCGAAGAAAAGACACTCTACAAAAAATCGCTGAAAATAACAATCCCCTCTGGAGCCCTTACAATGAAGCTCAATTTTAAAGTCCCTGTCGGCGAGAAGGTGTATTACAGATTCTCATTGAACGCCCTTGACAGAGTCACGTTAAAAGAGGGCAGCCTGCTGCTGAAGCCCCCCTCAACTTCCACCAGTTCCAGTCCCTCATCCACCATAACAAAGACCACTTCTTCGTCACCGATAAGCACGACATCAAGCTCTACAGAAGGCAGGGGCGGCAACGCAGGCCTTTACGCCGTGATAATACTCGTAATCGCAGCCATAATACTGGTCGGATATTATGAGAATGTAAAGACCAGACCGAGGAAGCGGGTCAGGCCAAAGCCCAAGAGAAAATCCCCGCTGGGCAGGTTCAAACGGCCGAAAATCCCAAAATTCAGGGAAAATAAGGAGCTTCCAAAGAAGTGAATACAAATCTTTTTATTGTCCTGCATTCTAACTCCTCCGGGTGAGGGGGCTGGGGGCTCTCCGCAAGGAGGAAGTTCCGCCCACCTCACCGGGGCCGCGGTGCCGCAAGGCACCTCCTGAGAGGGAGGGCAACGGCGCAGAAACGACACGGCCCGGCGGATATGGGGATGAAAGCGGCGAAGGGCCCGGCAACGGTGTCCGAGCTAACCCGCAGACGACCCGCCGGGATGCGGTGAAACGGCTGTCCCGCGGGGTGCAAGGCCGAGAAAGGGGCGATGAGTTCCCGGTGCGAACCCCGTGGTAGGCCGCTCAGTCGAATGCCCCCGCAGTACAGAAGGCGGGCTATAGCCCCCTCACCTATTTTTAAGAATATTGAGCAGGGACGCGGAGAGTATCAGAACGCCACCGATAACGGTTCTCACGGACGGAACTTCCCCGAAGATTAGAAACGCATAAATCACAGCGCTCAGCGGATCGAGATAGCTGAGAAGGGCGGCCTCATTAACCTCAACCTCCTTGAGCCCCTTCATGTAAAGGAGAAGGGCAAAAACCGTATGAACCACCACCAGAACACCAACAGCCAGCCAGCTGATTTCACCTGTGGAAAGCCCGCCTTTCAGCGCAAACGGCATCAAAACCGCACTCGCCACAAGAAGCTGGGAAAATGTCAGAACCTCGGAATCCATGCCCTTGAGGAATCTGCCGAGGTTCGGGATAAGGGCGTAGAAGAACGCTGCAAGCAGTGCCAGAATAAGCCCGACAAAGCCCCTGTCAGCCGTGTTCATGCTCTCGTTGCTCATTATAGTGAGCACGCCGAGAAAGGCCAGGGCTATCAGAAAAGCCCGCCTCCTGCTGATTTTCTCACCGAGAAACTTCGTGGAGATTGCAACGGCAATAATCGGCGCTGTGTAATACACTAGGACGGCTTTCGCTATCGTCGTGTATAGAAACGCCGTGAAGAGGAAGACCCAGTTCAAAGCAAGCGCAACACCGAGCAGCAGAAGGGGTCTAAGATTCCCCTTCATCTCCTCCCAGGCCTTCTTAAGCCATCCATGCTCCTCGAGCATGAAAACCCCCATAAAAAGGAGCGCCCCAAGGGAAACCCTGAAGAATGCTACCCCAAGCCCTGTAAGATGAGTAAACCTGCTGAATATTCCGACGCTTCCCCAGATGAGCATTGAAATTATGATTTTAGCCCTTCCCGGAATCATTCTCCTCACGCCAGGTTCTGTAGGCTTCCTCGACTTCCTTCCTTCTGAACTTTGGAACAGCGTCTTTAAAGGGATTGAACTTCTCAAGGGCTCTCTCATCGCTTCCTATGTATGTCGTTACGAATCCCGCCTTTGAGTGGAGGCTTGACGGCACCCTCAGAATCCTCTTCACGTCGACAGTCACCTTTCCATCAAAATAGGCCTTTGAAAATGTGCTCGACAGCGCAAAGAGCTTCAGCAGGGTCCTGTACCCAATACCCCTTGGAAATGCAGTTAAAAGTGCTTTTCTCACGAATCCATCGTAAATCTGCTCCCTATTTTCGAGCAGCTTTCCTATCTGCCCTCTGTTGAGGCCTATGTTAATGAGGTGGTTCTCGTTGATCCTCCTTATGAAATACCCAAAGCGAAGGCGAAAGACCCTGAAATATCCGGATGATAGCATGATCCTCCTGTTCTGGATATCCTCAAATGTTATCTCTTCGGCCGCACTGATGTAGGCCAGAATTTTCTCTCTGGCTTTTCCATCAAGCTGGAGGGCCCAGTCATCCAGAACCCTGATATGATAACCCCTGCCCGAATAAACCGCATGAATATTCTCGAAGCCGAAGTCTTCCCTGAGCACGATTAATGTGTCCCTCGCCAGCTCCTTCGCATCTTCCAGACAGATGGGACACACCTTTCCGTGCTCATGGGAGCATCTCCTCAAAGGCAGGTCTTTGGCGTCTATATCAAAAACAAGCTCCGCTCCCATCCACCCTGCCATCTCCCGCGGCTCTTCATAGAGGGCCACACTCGAGAACATTGCATATGGTGCTGTCGCTCTTACGTAGTCCTCCAGATCCCTGACATCATGAAAAACGTTTTTCCTGTCATTCGGACCCTCTCCAGTGTGATCAAATCCGAACTCTCTGTTCTCCAGAGTTTTGACTAAAAAATTGGGAAGCTTCTTGGAGTTCCATTCCCTTTTGTAGTAAAGGAGCCTCTCCTTCTTTGTAACTTCTCTGAAGAGCTCACTCATTCTTCTCACCCGATTTTCTGCTTTCAAAGTAGAGCTTTCTCAGGTAGTAAGTCAGCGGGTTCTTTATGTTCCTGCAGTCTCTGTCAGGCTTACACAGCTGGGGGGCGTTTGCCCTGATTTTATCGCAGTTCGGAGGGAAATACCATGGTGTATTTCCGCTGTCTTCAATGCTGGGCTTGTCCGTGAATCCAAAGCCGAGGTGATACCATATGTTTTTGACCTCGTTGGGCTGATCCTCAAAGAGAGGAGGTGTGCACCGGTTTCCTGCCTCGATTATAACGGGCAGAACTTCCTTTTCCACCACACTCAAATCCTTTATGCAGTCTTTTATCCTGACGTCCTTTCTCGATGGGTTGGGACATATGCGGGCGTAGCTGAGGAAGGACGTCAGGAGAACCGTGATGGCATAGTTTCTCAACCCGGATGGGACTCCTTTTATGGCGGTCTTAATGCACGGAGGAAAGAGATCAAAGCGCAGGGGCTGGGCCTTTGCACTCCCGAATTTTTCGAGCCTCTCCTTGAAATATTCCCTTGCAAATCCGGCCAGTTTTTCATAAAGCTGAAGGTAATACTGAGGCAACTCATCTCTAATCTCATAGAGAAGATTTACCGCCCTTTCAATGTTTCTTCCAAATGCCCTCTTCCAGAGTTCAAGCATCTGATCCTCAGTGAGGTATGCATAACCACCCCTTATATAGATCTCCTTCAGATTGCCCTCCCAGAACTGGAGCATCTCCCCTATGTGCATCTTGTATTTCAGCCTGAGTCTCTCCTTCTCCTCGGGAGATATCTCGCCGTGAAGCCTTTTCTCTATAATAACACGGTCTCTCTCAGGAATTTCATCCTCGTTGAAGCTGACCAAGGGAAGACTGATTTCACGGTAATCAATGCCCTGTTTGGAAATCCTGCCAGAATAGATTTTTACATTGGCTTCCTTGACTATCTCCATTTCAAGGCCGTAGGGGGAAAAGGCCAGAGCTCCGAGCAGGGCATAAAAACTCATTAAGTCATCCAGATCTGATAAGCCCCAAATTTCAGGAGGCACCTTCCCCCTCTTGAGCCATGTTATCCTTTCCATGACCTCATCTATTCCAACATAGCTTGGAATTCTGAGCAGTAACTCGTTTATGCCTCCAAGCTCTTTAACCAGCGCCTTTGCCCTCTTTCCAAACGGATCTAACATGGCTTCACCTTATCAGATATCCACCAATGGAAATAAAACTCTTGTGATTTTTGGGTGCAGCATTTTTGAATCCGTTGTTGTCAATCCAAAAGACTTATATCGTAGGAAAACCAAAACAGTATAGGTAACAGAGAGTTAAACTGAAAAGTGTCAAGATGCTCAGGTGATTTCCATGGATGGTGAATATAGGGTTGAGAGGGTTAAAAGTGGCATTCCTGGTTTGGATGAGCTTGTTAATGGTGGCTTTCCTAAAAATACGACGATTCTGGTGACAGGTTCCACAGGTACAGGTAAAACAACGTTTGGTGCCCAGTTCATCTATAAAGGTGCTGCGGAATACGGAGAGCCCGGTGTATTTGTAACCCTTGAAGAAAGAGCCCAGGATCTCAGGAGAGAAACCAAGACATTTGGTTGGGATTTCAGAAAGTATGAAGAGGAGGGGTTAATCGCTATAATCGATGGAGTTAGCTCAACTGTAGGGTTACCTTCAGAGGAGAAGTTTGTCCTTGAAGATAGACTTAATGTTGAAAACTTTCTTAGGTATATTTACCGTGTTGTCAAGGCCATCAATGCAAGGAGACTTGTTATAGATTCCGTTCCGTCCATAGCCTTCAGGCTTAGAGAGGAAGCTCAGATTAGGGAGGTTCTGCTCAAGCTGAACACGATACTCCTTGAGATGGGTGTGACATCTATCTTGACAACAGAAGCTCCCGATCCAAAAGCGGGGAAGATAAGCAGATACGGCATCGAGGAGTACATCTCAAGAGGTCTCATCCTTCTGGATTTCAGGGAAAGGGATGTGGAGCTTAAGCGCTATCTCCTGATTAGAAAAATGCGTGAAACGAAGCATTCTATGCGCAAATATCCATTCGAAATAACCAACAATGGAATCGTCGTTTACCCAAGCGGTGAAATGTATTAGCGTTCCCTTTTAGGAATCCTCAGGTTAGCGAAAAATTTTTAAGTTTTGTATGTTACTAACAATTATGGTGAAGGATGGACTTTTCAATATTGTTATCATAATATGCGTGATTGTGGTGCTCTTTGGTATGAACCTGTACTCCCCTTCCCAGCCCCGGAAAAGCTCCTCAGACCTGCAGAAGCAGGTAACATTCACGGGGCTCTGCATATACTCCTCTCCGGGTTTCTCCATACTGACGGACGGAAAAGAGAAGATTGCTGTTCTGGAAAGCCTCAATGTGAGCACAGTCTACAGGATATCAGGCGTAATGCTCAACGGCACCTACAGCAGCAGGCTAAAGCCAGTGAATGTATCAGTCCTCAATGCTTCCGCACTCAGACTGAGAAGTATCAGGGGAGCACTCTGGAAGGAAGGGGACTGCTATCTGCTGACGTCCTCCAGAATAAAGCTCGCATGGTGCATAAATGCAAGCAAGGGTGAGCTCCTCGACGTGGATGGCATATACTATGGATCTCTCATCTATCCCCTGAGATTCTCATCTCAGGGCTACCTGAGGAAACCGGAAAATGGAATGCCCTTCAGGATTGAAGGTGTTGTTATCTATACCTCCCCGAATGCTGTTCTATGGAACGGCACTCGCGAGATTCGCCTCTACCTCCCCTATGATATTCGCCTAAAGCTCGGGCAGAGGGTCAGGGCGCTGGGCATTGTGAGATTCTACTCGAAGCTGACACTCATCGTCGAATCCCCGGAGGATATAGAGATTACAGGAAGTGCAAGAAAGCTCCCTGTTAAAACCGCCTCGGTGGGGGATATTGCAGAGGGAATGTGCAGGGTTATAAACACCGGCCGGGCATTGACATTAAACTGCACAGAGCTCAGGCTCTATGGATTTTCAGCGAGGAGAGGCGACCTCATAAGGTTCGAGGCAATCCGGAGAAAGAGCTCCCTCTACTGCCTCAGGTGCACGGTGGTAGCCTCAAGAAATATGATGAAAAACGACATCTGCAGCCCTGAAAAAGGCCGGTTCGGGAAGATAGAGGGAAGGGTGAAGTGGGTTAAGGTTTACAAAAACGGGTTTGGGCTGGCAAACATAACAAAAGGCCGGTGCTGGATACTCCTGAAACTCCCGAAGTCACTGGGGGTTTCCCTCAAAGAGAACCAGACGGTAACAGCCTTCGGAACATTCACCACCTACAGGAGCATGCCCGCATTTTCCGTAAAGTCAGGTGAAGACGTATGTACAGGGAGATGCTCTTAGGGATTCTCGGTGGAACTGTGAGCGGCATAACCCCGGCTCTGCACGTAAATACACTTGCTTCTCTCCTCGATGGAATGAGCATCTTCAGCGGCTTTTCCTTTGTTATCGTGGTTTATGCGATGGGACTAACACACACCTTTCTGGATTCAATACCTTCGGCATTTTTCGGAGTTCCGGATGAAGGCACAGCGCTCAGCATTCTGCCCGCCCACAGGCTTGTTCTGAAAGGAAGGGCTCTGGAGGTCATCAGCATATCCCTCTGGGCAAGCTTTTCAGCAATCCTCTTCGCCCTTCCCCTGCTTCTGATATATCCCTCCCTCGCGGAGAGATACAGCCCTACTCTCGGGAGGGTTTTTGTGCTTCTGCTGGCGGTTTTCTTGATCCTGACGGAAAAGGGCATAAAGAAGCTCCATGCTCTGATGATATTTCTCCTCTCGGGCTATCTCGGAATTACGGTAGAGAAGTTCCCCTTAAAGGAGCCCTACTTTCATCTGTTTGTTGGTCTTTTTGCGGTTCCCACATTGATTGTGGCACTAGGATCAAGCCAGAAAAAGCTAACATTCGACCCTGATGCGGAGATTAAAATGAAGACCTCAAAATTCATCTTCTTCTCCCTTCTGGGGTCTCTTCTCGGGATGATGGCCTCCCTCCTCCCGACATTCACCTCTTCACAGGCCGCTCTGATGGGCAGCTTTATCTCGAGGGATGAACGCTCTTTCCTGACGGTGGTTTTCTCCGTAAACACCTCCAACTTTATCTTTTCCCTTGTGAATTTCTACCTTACAGGGAGGACAAGGAACGGCATAATGGTTCTCCTCAGGAAGAGACATGCTGTTTTAACGCATTCCCAGATGCAGCTCCTTGTTCTGATGAGCCTTGCCATCTCTCTGGTTGTGATGCTCTACGGGGTTAGACTCGCCCGGATCATCAGCAGAATGCTTCAGGGGATTGATTACAAAAAGCTAAACCTCGGAATACTGGTCTTTGTATTCCTCGCCTCATACTATTTTGACGGCTTTCTGGGGATTCTTTTCCTCACAACTGCCGGCATGATAGGTTACCTGACCCTGAGGCTCGGCGTTAAGAGAACAAACTGCATGGGTGTTCTGATGCTAAAAATAATATTAAAAGCGTAGAAATCAGGATCTCTCCTTAAGAACCCTCTGAAACTGGGAATAATCCGTAACAACCCTTATATTTTCAAGGGTTTCAAAATAGACCTTCTTTATTTTAACCTTCCTCGTCGAGGTGTATTTCATCTCGGGCGGGTCGTATGATTCCGGCTCCACCACCTCATCCTCAATTACATACATCTTCAGTTCAGGCTGTCCTATATACTTCCAGACTTCATAGAAAACTTCTGGAGAAAGGTGCATTTCCCCCTCGATTTCCGTGTAGTCTGCACCAATATCTTCCAGAAACTCCTTTATAACGTCCAAGTTCATAGAACTCACCCTTAAATACTAGGATGCCAAGAGTTAAATACCTATCGGCCAATTCTGAGAAGGGTGAGAGTATGGCGAAGGTATATGTTGATGCGCAGGCTGTGAGGGCAATTGAGAAGGGCGCCATGATAATCTTCAAAAAGGGCGTGATAAGAACAGAGGGCGAGATCAGACCGGGCGATGTGGTTGAGGTGTATTCGAGAGGGAAAAAATTTCTGGGAAAAGGCTTCGCCAATCCAAACTCAAACATAATGGTGCGCCTGATTACAAAGGACAGGAACACGGAAGTCACAAAGGAGCTCTTCAGAGAAAGGATAAGAAAGGCAAACGACTACAGAAAAAAATTCCTGGGATATAAAAAGGCATACAGAATGGTTTATGGGGAGGCGGATTATCTGCCTGGGCTTATAGTTGACCGCTTCAACGAGATTGCTTCGCTCCAGATTTCAAGTGCGGGCATGGAGAGGTTTAAGCTCACAGTTGCCGAGGCCATAATGGAGACCGAGCCTGAAATCGAGACAGTCTTCGAAAAGAACACCGGCAGATCAAGGAGGAGGGAGGGTCTGCCGGAGATAGAGCGTGTTCTCCTTGGAAAGGAGAAATACAGGACGGTAATAGAGGAGGGGCGGGCAAAGTTCATAGTCGATATGCGCGGTCAGAAGACCGGCTTCTTCCTCGATCAGCGAGAGAACCGCATCGCTCTGGAGAAGTACATAAAACCCGGCTACAGAGTTCTGGACGTCTTCACATACACAGGAGGCTTCGCCATACACGCGGCGGTTGCTGGGGCTGAGAAAGTGGTGGCTGTTGATAAATCCCCCCAGGCAGTTGCAATGGCGAGGGAAAACGCGAGGCTGAACGGCGTTGAGGACAGGATGGACTTCATTGTGGGCTCGGCCTTCCCGATTATGGAGGAGATGACAAAACGCGGTGAGAAGTTCGATGTGGTTATTATTGACCCTCCCGCATTTGTCCAGCACGAGAAGGATCTTAAGAGGGGGCTGAGGGCATACTTCAACGTCAATCAGGCCGGCATGAAGCTCGTCAGAGAAGGAGGACTTCTGGTCACATGCTCATGCTCCCAGCATGTTGATATGCAGGCCTTCAAGGATATGGTCATAGCAGCTGCCGCTAAAGCAAAGAAATTCCTGAGGCTGGTGGAGCCCTACCGCGTTCAGGCGCCTGATCATCCGATTCTGATGGCGTCAAAGGATACGGAATATCTTAAATGCCTGTTTCTCCATGTTGAGGATATGAGGTAGCCGCTCTGCCCGTGGGCGTCTCTTCATCCTTCAGTGGAGGTGCTTTCTCATCATCGCGGCTGATAGAAGATTAGAATTCAAATATTAAGAAGTTACGCTAATTTTATAGCATCTAATGGATACCTCCAATCATGTCCCTCAGGATTTTGAGCTTTGAAAGTTCGGACCCTTACTTCAACCTGGCCTTTGAAGAGGCTCTTGCACGAGCGAGGGGAATGGATTTAATCCCCGATACCCTCAGGATATGGAGAAATCCAAGGTCTGTTATTCTCGGATACTTTCGGAGAATTGAAGATGACGTCAACATCCCTGTGGCTAGAAAGGGAAAACTTCCGGTGATCAGACGCTTTACTGGTGGTGGAACCGTCTACCATGATTTGGGCTGTATAAACTACTCAATAGCGGTAAAGAAGGAGGTAAAGTTTCCCATTTCCTATCTCTATGAAGTCATCTTAAAAGGAACAATAAGGGCACTGGAAGAACTGGGGGCTGCTCCGTATATGAAAAACACCAACGATATCGTCGTCAATGAAAGGAAGGTTTCAGGAACCGCTGCCAGCATCAGATGGGGAAGCCTTTTCCTCCACGGCTCAATTCTGGTCAATGCAAACTTAAAAGCTCTCAATTCTGTTTTAAAGCCCCCAGAAAGGATCAAATCTTCTACAGACCCTGTAAAGTATATAGTCGCAAATCTAGAGGAGTTCATTGGCCCGGTGACCTACAAGGACGTTCTGCAGGCATTGATTAGGGGATATTCGAAAGCGCTTTTCACGGATGTGTATTTAGATAAACCCTCAGAAGAGGAGATGAGAATAGCAGAAATTCTCTACAGGGAAAAATACCTAAGGGAAGAGTGGAATATGCAGCTGCCTTCGAGGAAGCTTGCGCCTCTTGAAAAAGAAGTCGAGAGAAAAATAGAAAACCTGCTTCACCCTTCAAAAAAGCCCCTTTCTGCTGCGAGTTTTAAGGTTTTCCGATAGTCTATTACCCTCGGCCCGTTCCGTGTAATTCTTGCTGTTATGTGTCCCTGCATTTCAATTTCTCTCTCCCCATCCAGTGCAAACAAGGTAGGGGATGTTTTTATCTCTACCTCTTCTCCCAGAGGGATGGTTTTGAATTCTTTGATGTTAACCTTCCTGAATATGCCCGGGGCTATCGGGGCTTTTACTGCTCTCCCATTTCCAAGTTCAATGTAAAGACCCGTGTTATCCTCTTCTCCTATCTCCTCCAAGATTCCCGCAATAGAACTTAACCCTATATTGGAAGGAGAGCACCTGCTGACCACCAGTTCTCTCAGATATTCAGGCTTCCAGACGGCTCTTGAACCTACAAAGGAGTGAACGGTGGCAGCTGCATCTATAAGGGCTATATCCCTTAAAGCCCCATCCTCAAAGAGTTCAATCCTTTTTGTTTTATATGTCCCTTCCCTGACCTTCACAACTCCCGTGGCTACTGCGGCGGTCGCTTCACCCGCTATGGTAGCCTCTATCATGTAGGGAAAGACGTTGTTGGTTCCTGTGGATATGGGCATTATTGGAATATCTCCACAGGCTTTTGCAACAATCCTGTTGGTGCCGTCCCCCCCTATAACCACTATAACGGTCACCTTCCCTTTCATTGCATTTGTGGCGTTGTAGGTGTCCCTCCAGTCCCCAAAGATCCTCATCGGGAGCATCTTAATATCCATATCCAGGTGTTTCCCTATGGCATTCACGGCACCCGGGACTATTCCAAATGTCTCGGGCATGGCGATTATCTTCTCAACTCCAAGATCTTGTAGCACCAGCAAAAGCCGTTCAACTATGCTAACCTTCTCCATGTTATCAAAAACGCTTGCATGGGCAACGAGTCTTCTTATATCCCTCCCGGATTCGGGGTTTGCTATTATGCCAACTGCAGCTTTCATTCCTTTCCTCTCCTGACATAAAGAGTTATAAAAGCCACCGCTATCAGCATCTCATCCGTTTTATCCCCGAATTCCTTAAGGGCAATTCCCGGGCCTTTCAACCCTCCTTCAACAATCCTGACAACCTTTTCACATTTAAGGGGAATAGCTTTCCTAACCTCCTCAACATCGACACCCTGGGGATAAGGAACTCCTATTATGACTTCAGCCCTAACATCCTTCTCGAAGTCAAGATCAAAGAGCTCCAGAAGACCGACCGTGCAGACTCTGGTTATTGCATCCCTAACTGCCTTCACAGCGGCTTTTGTGGGATTTTGACCATGCTGATCAATTCCCATACCTATTTCTATGACATATCTGCCCCACTCAGCCATCTCCAAACACCTCTTCAGGGTTTTCCAAGTAGTGCTTCAACCTCTGAAGGAATCTTGCGGCAGGAGCGCCGTCTATTGCCCTGTGATCAAAGCTTAGAGAAAGCATCATCACATGGGCCTTTTTGATTTCTCCCTCTTTTACCACAGGTTTCTCCACAATCCTGTTTACTCCCAGTATCGCTATCTGGGGAGGATTTATTATGGGAGTGAATGTATCAACTCCAAACATTCCGAGATTTGTGACTGTAAATGTTCCTCCCACAAAGTCCTTTTCTTTCAGCATTCCCCTCTTTGCCCTATCGACTATGTCTTTATAGTCCTCCAGAAGCTCTGGAAGGCTCTTCTTATCAACGTCTCTGATCACGGGGGTTATAAGACCTATTGGACTGTCAACTGCTACATTTATGTTTATGCTGTCGTAGATGACTATCCTGCCCCCTTCCATTGTGGCGTTGATCTCGATGAAATCCCTGATAGCCTTTGCAATGCATTTGAGCATTAAAACTGTGTAAGAGGGTTTTTTACCGAGTTTTCCAGCCAGAATTTCTCTCATTTTCATGAGGTTGTCCATCTCAACCTCCATGTTTATGGTTACATGAACGGCCTCTCTGTAGCTCTTGGAGAGCCTATCTGCTATAACCTTCCTTATCCCAAAAAGCTTGAGCTCCTCCTTTACCTTTGGATAGAAGTGCTCCTTTATGTATAACTCCAGATCCTGGAGTGTTACCTCCCCATTTGGTCCTGAACCCTTTATCTCTGAGAGATCAATATCATACTGCTCAGCTATCATCCTAACCTCTTCATCCGCCATGAGGATCACTCTTCTTTAATTATGGCAATCACTTCTCCAACGGGAACTTCCTCCCCCACATCATGTAGAATCTCCACAAGAATTCCACTGACAGGGGCTTCGATTTCCCCTGTTAATTTCTCAGATTGCACAATGGCTATAACTTCCCCTTTTTTCACGGATTCCCCGACTTTTTTCCTCCACTCAAGTATTTCTCCTTTCTTCATGGTCATTCCCAGTTTCGGCATAATCACATCCATAATCCTTCCCCCATATGTTGAACATAGACATGAGAGACATAACGGATACAAAGTATATAACAATTGCGAAAGGCGTATATAGTAGTTTTACAAACTCCTACATCGGTCAAATCTATTCTTGATAAATAACATGATTTAATTTATATTTGGTAGGAGGAAAAGAACATGCCTGTAGAGGAAATTCCAAAAGAAACTCTGTTGTGGATGTATGAGACTATGGTGCGGATTAGAGTGCACGAAGAGAGAGTTGCAGAACTCTTTGCACAGGGCAAAATACCAGGATTTGTGCATCTATACGTGGGAGAGGAGGCAGTTGCTGTAGGCGTCATGGCAAACCTGAGGAAGGAGGACTACATAACCAGCACGCACAGAGGACACGGGCATTATATTGCAAAAGGAGGGGATATAAAGGCCTCAATGGCCGAGCTATTTGGAAAGAAGACAGGAAGCGGGAAAGGAAAAGGAGGTTCAATGCATATAGCCGACCTTGATGTCGGTGAGCTGGGAGCAAACGGTATTGTGGGAGGAGGAATCCCGCATGCAGTGGGTGCTGGCCTGGGCATAAAGCTAAATGGTCTCGACAGGGTTGCAGTGGCATTCTTTGGTGATGGTGCCTCCAACCAGCAGAACTTCCATGAGGGCATAAACCTCGCAGCAATATGGAAGCTCCCGGTAGTGTTTGTGTGTGAGAACAACCAGTATCAGATTTCACTGTCCTATGAGAAGCAGCAGGCAATTAAGAGCGTTGCAGAGAGAGGGAAAGCCTATGGAATTCCCGGAGTTAGCGTCGATGGGCAGGATGTTCTGGCAGTTTATGAGGTGGCCAAAGAAGCCATTGAAAGAGCAAGGAGAGGAGAAGGCCCCACCCTCATAGAAGCCAAGACCTACAGATTCAGGGGGCATTTTGAAGGCGACCCGCAGGTTTACAGGTCAAAGGAAGAGGTTGAATGGTGGAAGAAGAACAAGGACCCCATAAAGCTCTTTGAAAAGAAACTCCTAGACAAGGGAATTGCAACAAAAGAAGAACTGGACGCAATCTGGGAAAAGGCAAGAAAGGAAATCGAGGAAGCTGTTAATTTTGCAGAAGAGAGCCCATGGCCATCAAAGGAGGAGGTTGTTGAAGATGTGTTCTCCACTCCGACCAAGGGGGTGTTGGTATGGCAGTGGTGAGAGAAATCACGTTTGCTCAGGCACTGAACGAGGCCCTCGACTATGAGATGTCAAAGGATCCAAAGGTTGTCGTTATGGGTGAAGACGTCGGGCTCTACGGAGGAATTTACGGCGTAACTGCAGGGCTCTATGAGAAGTATGGGCCGGAAAGGGTCAGAGATACTCCAATTGCAGAGAGTGGATTTATAGGAACTGCAGTGGGAGCCGCAGCTACAGGTTTGCTAAGGCCAGTGGTTGAGCTCATGTTCATAGATTTCCTTGGGGTAGCCTTTGACCAGCTCTACAATCAAGCTGGAAAAATGAGGTATATGTTCGGTGGAAAAGCCAAAATTTCCATGGTGCTGAGGACAACATGCGGAGCCGGCTTCTCAGCAGCAGCCCAGCATTCACAGTCACTCCATGCACTGTTCTCCCATGTGCCAGGCCTTAAGGTCGTTATGCCCTCAACTCCCTACGATGCAAAGGGACTGCTGATTTCATCAATAGAAGATGACGACCCAGTGATTTTCATTGAACACAAAGGCCTCTATGCAATTAAAGGGGAAGTTCCTGAGGAGCCCTACTCGATCCCACTGGGAGAAGCCGATGTCAAGAGGGAAGGGAAGGAAGTTACAATCGTTGCAACAGCCGCTATGGTTCATAAATCACTCGAAGTTGCAGAGAAGCTTGAGAAGGAAGGGATAAGTGTTGAAGTTGTTGACCCGAGGAGCATTGTACCGCTGGATGTGGATACGATTCTCAACTCTATAAAGAAAACCGGAAAGTTGGTCGTAGTAGATGAAGGCTACCCAAGAGCGAGCTTTGCATCGGATATTGCCGCTCTGGCAGTTAGTAAAGCCTTTGACAGCTTGAAAGCTCCCGTAAAAATAGTAACCCCGCCTGCAACTCCCGTTCCATTCAGCCCTGCCCTTGAGAGTGAGTGGATACCGAGTGCCGAGAAGATTGAAAAAGCTGTAAGAGAGGTCCTCTGACCTCTCCAATTTTTAGAAAAAAGGAAGTGAGGGTTGTGGAGAAACCGATATTTACAGATGTGCTTCAGGTTGCTGTCGTTGTGAAAAATCTGGATGAGACTGTGAGGAAGTATGCCGACGAGTATGGGATAGGGCCTTGGGCGATATATGATTTTAACCCAGAAACCGTGAGAGATATGATTATCAGAGATAAAAAGGAAGACTACGCCATGCGCATCGCCCTGTGCAACATAGGAAAAGTTCAGTGGGAGCTCATAGAACCCAAGGATGACAAGAGCATTTATGCGGAATTCCTACGCACCCACGGCGAGGGACTGCATCATGTAGCCTTTGCAGTGGAGGACTACGATGAAGCCATGAAGTTCTTCCGTTCTAAAGGACACAAAATCCTCCAGGGAGGCACATGGTGCGATTTTATCTACACCTACTTAACCACAGAGGATGATTTGAAGTTCATCGCCGAGATTTACAAGCCTCCTGAAAACTTCAAGTGGCCCAAGCCCGATGCAGTGTATCCACCCAATGCTGAGATACCGTGGATAGAGTGAGCATGCACCCATGCTTTCTTTTTTTGATAATGCTCGGAAGGTGATAAAAACGCCCGAAAAGATGGAAGAAGGGCAAAGGTGGGGTTATCACTGGCCCGTGATGATAGCAGTCATCATAGCCTCCGTCCTGAACTGGTGGATTGGCCATTTAATATTTACCAGAGTCTCCATATGTGGGGCAGAATGGCTCGATATCGTCGGGACATATCTATGGGCTCTCTGGTGGGTCTTTGCATTCGTGGTATGGGGTTACTGGCCATTCAACAAGATTGAGAACTGGTGGAGCCGCGGTATTACAATGCTCAGCGTATCATGGATACTGGGTGTGCTATGCTGGTATCTCGCGAGCAAACTGGTTGACCTTCAGACCTATGGATTCCCAATACTTGCAGGACTCTTCTTCTGGATAGTGGTTACAGACTTCTCGTTCCACTTATGGGGAGAAACACCTGCTCCCAAAAAGGCAGTGCTGGATCTGCTATTATGGTACTCCTTGGTCATAACTACAATGATAGTACTGCCCAAGCCCGGGCTTATGCCCGCCTGGTGGTTCGTTCCGACACAGTGGCTCCTGGGCTCCGGGATTATAGCCTACTGGAGCAAGAACATGAAGGGTTATGAAGGAGGAATAGCCTTCTGGGTCATAAACATGGCAGTGGTGTTCTTGGCAATAGGAATTGCATCATTGTTCGGCCAGTTCAACTTCTCACTGGACGCACCCTACACCTCCCTGATAAGCGGATACTCCCTCTATTTCCTGATATGGTTCGGGGCAGGATGCAGCTTTAACTGGAGCGTCTTCGTGATATTCGAAGGATGGCCATGGAGGAAAATAAAGCCGCCCACACTCGGAGCAATTATAGGCTTCATCGGAGTTATCATAATCCAGATAATTGCAGTTCTTATCAGCATTGCAATAACGAAGCACATATGGCCCCCAGCGAACCCCAAGGACACGTATTATCTCATACAGGCATTTGTGCTGGCGTATGCAGGGGTGCATTGGGGATTTGCGATACCCCTATCTTTCCCCTCCAAGAGGACTGGATTCCCGCCTTCATGGTCGTGGGAAGATTAGATAGATTGAGGAAACTAAGGAGGTGTAGCATATGGGTGAGCTTAAGGCGGCTTTCATATTTTTGGCTCCCGGGGCTGATCCGGAAAAACACAAAGCTGTCGTTAGAACACCTGTCGTGGAACTCCATGTGGTAGGGGTTAAAGACTATGAGGAGGCCTGCAATGTTGCAAGGAAACTTGTAGAGGATGGCATCGTCGCCATTGAGCTGTGCGGTGGCTTCGGCCATAAAGGGGTAGCTAAGGTCGTTGAAGCGGTTGAAGGAAAGGTGCCTGTAGGTGCCGTGCGCTTTGATATACACCCCGGCTTAGAAAACAAGAGCGGCGATAGAATATTCGGGTGATAAAAATGGAGGAATGGACATTTTATATAACCGGAACCTCTCTCTCGGAAACCGAGCTTTTGGCAAAAGTCAGGGATTTTGACGTGATTGTTGATGAACCTGCAGAGATAGGCGGCACAGACAAAGGCCCAAACCCCGTTGAATATCTATTAGTAGCCCTGGCTGGCTGTCTGAACGTCACAATTAGAGGGATTGCAAACGAGAAAGGGATAATCATCCACTCCCTGGAATTTGCCGTTGAAGGGAGGCTTAATCCCGAGAAATTCCAGGGAATCTCCAAAGAAGGCCGGGCAGGCTTCACCGAGGTTAAGGTCTCAGTCTACCTGAAGAGCGACGCCCCCAAAGAGAAGCTTGAAGAGCTTATTAAAGAAGTCGAAGAGCGCTGTCCGGTCACTGACAATCTGAAGAACTCGACTCCAGTCACAATTACGCTGAAAGAATGACCCTTTCTTTTTTCCCAATTGTTTAACCCAGCTCCCTAAAATCAACAATAAAGGTGGGTGAAAAGATGGGAGTGGAGGAAATTCCGAAGGAAACCCTGTTGGAGATGTACAGAACCATGCACAAAATCCGAACCTACGAAGAAACGCTTGCAAAGTGGTACTACGAAGGAAAGAGCCCGCGCTTTGACATATCTGCCGGCCCGATTCCGGGGGAGCTACACCTCTCCTCGGGCCAGGAATCGGCTGCTGTCGGTATGTGCATACATCTCAAGCCCGAAGATGCCGTAATCGGCACCCACAGGGCACATCACTTTGCCATAGCTAAAGGTGTGGATCTGAAGAAAATGACTGCAGAAATCTTCGGGAAGGCAACAGGCTTATCAGGAGGAAAAGGTGGCCATATGCACCTCTTTGATGTGAGCAAGAACTTCAGCTGCAGTGGTATTGTTGGTGCCAGCTTCCCGCAGGCCGTCGGCGTCGGAATCGCTGCCAAACTGAAGGGAGAGGACTACGTGGCAGTCGCTGTCGGTGGAGACGGTGCCGCCAATCAGGGGACGTTTCACGAAGCGCTGAATCTGGCCGCAGTCTGGAAGCTGCCCGTTATATTCCTGATAGAGGACAATGGCTGGGCCATCTCGGTTCCCAAGGAGAAATCCACGGCAGTTGCAAAGAACAGCGAGAGGGCAAAGGCCTATGGCATCCCTGGGGTAAGCGTCGACGGTGCAGATGTTATAGCGGTCTATGAGGTGGCAAAGGAAGCCGTTGAAAGGGCGAGGAGAGGTGAGGGCCCGAGCCTCATAGAGGTCAGAACCTACAGACTGAGGGGACATTTTGAAGGCGACCCGCAGCTCTACAGACCCAAAGAAGATCTTGAACTGGCGAAGGAGAAAGACCCATTACGGAACTTTGAGAAGCTCCTGCTTGAAAAGGGAATCGCCACCGAGGAGGAATTGAGCAGGATTAGAGAGGAGAACGAAAAAGAAGTTCAAGAAGCTATTGACTTTGCGCTGAAGAGTCCATACCCGGAGCCTGAAGAAGCCCTGAAGGGCGTTTTTGCAGGGGGTGATTGATATGGCCAGAAAGCTCCCGATGTATAAAGCTATATCTGAAGCCATTGCTCAGGAAATGGAGCGCGATGAGAACGTCTTCGTCATGGGTGAAGATATAGGGGCATACGGAGGAATATTTGGGGCTACCAGCGGTCTCCTTGAGAAGTTCGGTCTTGATAGGGTCAGAGACACTCCAATAAGCGAATCCGCCTTCATCGGCGCAGCTCTGGGTGCGGCATCAAAAGGCATGAGACCGATTGTTGAGCTTATGTTCGTGGACTTCTTCGGGGTAGCAATGGATCAGATATACAACCACATAGCAAAGGCTCACTACATGTCTGGAGGTCAAGTTAAGATGCCCATAGTTATAACCACAGCCATCGGGGGTGGCTACAGCGACGCTGCCCAGCACTCACAGTGCCTCTACGGGCTCTTCGCTCATGTCCCTGGCCTCAAGATCGTCATCCCATCGAACTCATATGACGCCAAGGGCCTCATGATCTCATCCATAAGGGACGACAACCCAGTTATGTACTTCTTCCACAAAGGCCTGATGGGTCTTGGATGGATGCCCTCACCAGAGGAAGCGGCTGTTGAGGTGCCGGAGGAGCCGTATACTGTTCCGATTGGAGAAGCTAAGGTTGTCAGGGAGGGTGATGATGTTACAATAGCTACTGTATCCAGAATGGTCTATGAAGCTCTCTGGGCCGCTGAAGAGCTTGAAAAAGCAGGTATCAACGCCGAAGTTCTTGACTTGAGAACACTCGTTCCTCTTGACAGGAAAACTCTCATAAACTCCGTGAAGAAGACAGGACGCTTGCTCGTGGTCGATGAGGATTACATGAGCTACGGGATGAGCGGTGAAGTAATAACAAGCGTTGTTGAGAAGGTTGGAAATGAGCTTAAGGCCCTGCCAAGGAGGATAGCTTACCCGGATGTTCCCGTTCCCTACAGCAGGGTTCTTGAGAAATTCGTCCTGCCGGATAAGGAAAAAATAATAGCTGCAGTAAAAGAGATGGTGCAATGAGGTGTTCCAATGGAAGTTGAAATCAAAGTCCCAAGGACAACAAAGGAGGAAAAGACCGGGGTTCTACTGAGTTGGTATAAAAACAACGGCGACATGGTTCAGGAAGGCGAGGAAATAGCCGAGGTGATGATCGAGAAAGTAACTATTCACATAAAAGCACCGGCCAGCGGAAGATTAAAGATACTCGTGAAGGAGAACGAAGAAGTTGCACAGGGACAGGTCATAGGAGTGATATCAAAGGATTGATCATTCTATTTTGACTTTATATTTTTTTGAAAATTCTTAGGCAATCTAAAGAACTGGATTTACCTAAATCACTGTAATCGAAAGGGGGAGGATTAACAATCTAATATACCCCAAATATAATCTGAATCAAATTATATCTTTAGTTAAAAACACTGATTAATGCAGGGA
>WAPO01000004.1 GCA_015520705.1 Thermococcus sp.
TCATAGACCTTGTTCTCCCAGATATCGAGGAGCATCGGGTTGTAGAAGTCAAATGCCGTATGTCTCTTCCCTTTCTGGATTCTCTGTCTTATCAAGTCGTCCCAGTCATCCTCGTAGTATATAACCTCCCCTCTGTTCCTGGCCCTCTCGGCATCGAGCGAAGATATAATCCTCATTATATCCTCGGCGCTCTCATGGGCTATATGGGAGTAAACCTCCTTCTCATCGAGGTCAAGGGCAACCTCCACAGAATCCTTTATCCTCTCAGCCATCCACCTCACCCGGATAGATATCATCAAAGTCGGGCAGTCCCTCCAGAAGCTGGGTCTTCTTGTTTTCAGCCTCCTTTTTTGCCTCCATGAACGATTGGGCGTATCTCTTGGCTGTTATAACAATGTCCTCAATGCTCTGGCTCTCGTAAATTCCGCTGAGCAGAGTCACAACCTCTATCTCCCTCTCCCTCGGGTCGGGATAGAAGCCGCGGAAAATCTGCTTTCCCCTGATCTTCCTCGTGAGGTAGTCGAGAGCTTCAAAGATTTCATTTGCCTTCAGGACCTCAGGCGGGCCGTGAACAGCAATCAGCCCGTAGAGAGCGCACTCAATGTTGGCTTCAAGGTAAAGACCTTCAGGTTCAAAGGACTTTATTATGAGTTTGGACAGGTTTTTAACCTTCTTTGCATCCGCCTTTGCATAACCGACGGTAGCAAAGCTCCCGAAGGCTTTAAGGACAAACTTCAGGTCGCTCGCATCAAGGGTCTGCTCACCCGGCACATCAATCAGCGCCAGAAGGGAGGCTATTCTCTCCACAATGGTGTAGTTTATTTTCTCGTAGGCCTTTGTGATGTCCTCTCCGGTTTCTTTGAGCTTGTTGTTGTCTATCGCGATGATGGAGTCAGCCACTTTGGAGAGCTTGTCTATTGTTATCGCGGCGTTGATTGTGGGCCTTATCCCCTCCTCCCTGAGAGGGAGCGCCCCTATGGCCACGACGAGTGATTCAGGGTACTCCTCCTTCAGAGCTTCGGCCAGAACCGGCGTCCCACCGGCTCCCGTGCCCCCGCCAAAGCCAAAGGTCAAAAAGAAGATATCAACGTCCTCATATCCCACAAGGGAGTTTATTTTCCTCATGACCAGCGGCAGGTCTCTTTTCATGGCTTCCCTCCCGAGCACGGGGTTGGCATTTACCCCCTTCCCCCCGGTCAGCGACTCCCCGACCAGTATCCTTCTCTCCGATGGGATGTGTTTTAGGTAGTCGAGGTCTCCTCTGGAGGTGTTTACCGCCAGCGCTTCAAAGTCAACGAGTGCAAAGAGATCAGCTATTTTGGTCCCGCTCTGCCCTATTCCTATTATCAGCGCCCTCATTTATTTGATCACCCCGCCAGTATGGCCTCCATCTCCGTGAGTTCTATCTTTCCATCACCGTTTTTATCAGAGTATTTTATTATCAGATAATCGTTGTGGAGGTAGCGCACAAAACCCGACTCAAAGAGCGTCCTTACAGCACTTGCACCGAGGGTTCCGTTATACAGGACGAAGAGCACATGCCCGTTCTCCGTTATTCCCGGAATAATGACAACGCTGTCTTTCATGCTATAAGCCCTGCCTTCAATGCTTATGTAGCTTCCGTTGAACTCGTATGAGATGTAGGGATTGTAGTCCGCTATGCTGAAAGTATTGAATGACCCAAGTGCTATGTAGTTGCCTTCTCCCAGAGAGCTTTCGTTTGAAACTGTAGCGTTCATTCCAAAGAACTTTTTAATAGCCTCCGATACGATTTCCGCGGTTGTATTGTCCCCGTTCGGATGCACCACTCTGAAGCTCTCGGTGGATAGGGCTATGGAGATGTCGTAGAGATTAACATGAGGGATAACTTTAATCTTGCTCAGGTATGTCGCCGCCAGAGAGATGTCAATCGGGCTGTCCAGATTAATTCTGTTCTCATCTGCCCACTTTATGAGGAGGTCTTTCGTGTCTGAGGTAAAGTCATAGCCGAACTTCTGCAGCAGGTTCGTCACCCTGACGGTGGCCTCAACCTTTGAGCTCTCAGAGATGTCAGAGAACTTTGATTTAACTTTCCAGTAGCTCCAGCTTCCGTCGGGGTTTCTCTGGGATATAATCCAGCTGATGTAGGGCTCTGCCTCCTCCTTTGATAGAACCGGAGCCATGGCATTCAGAACCTCCAGTGTTATCATGAGACTCGGCGCTGTCATGTATGAGTCAAAATATCCAGATACATAGGTTCCCCAGCCTTGTTTTGAGAGGGAAAGGAGCCATGATTTAGCCCTCTGGATATCCGTGTCATTTGCAGGAACTCCAAGCTCCAGGAGAGCTCCAGCTGCGAAGGCTGTGTCCAAGGGCTGAGGACCGAGAAGGGCATTTCCCCAGAGACCGGAAGGCAGCTTTACACTTCTTATTGTCTCAATAGCTTCTTTTCTTTGCTCCTCAGTGAGCCCGCCAAATTCAGCCAGCGTCTTTATGATGTAGTAGTATGCTCCTGTCACTGTGTGCAGCTCTTTAACATTCTCCGTTTCCTCTGTGAATGCCTTTTCTGTCCAGTTTAGACCTTTAAGAATCCTGGGGCTCCGGAAGTAGCAGGCCTGGAGTCCTTTCATGGCAAAATACGTGCTCTTCGGATCGGATTTGTAGGCATCAGGATAGCCCCATCCTCCATCCGGATTCTGAAGAACCCCTATATAGGTGCACAGGTTTGAATATGGATTTCTCGGCCGTTCTTCAGGCCTTAGAAATGACCCTGTAACCGAGAGCGCCATAAGGGCATAGGAGGAGGTGATAATTATATCCGAGGAGGAGAACATCCACGTCTGTGTGCTCCAGAAGCCGCTGCCCCTCTTTTCATTCTCAAGGAGGAGAAGGGCCTTGGCAATATCAAAGTTGAAAGGTTCGTAGAGCGTTAGCGCGTATGTCATGATTGCCCTCGCCTCTGTGCTGGGATTCCCAGTGAACAGCTTCTCCTTAAGCTGGTTTATGGTTTTATTATCCACGGGATAGCTCACAGCTCTGTATGCAATGAGCTTCAGGCCAAAGGCCACATCTTCAGGAAGCTCACAGGAGGGAAGATGATTCAGATAGTCGATTGAAGTGGATATACGCTGATCCTCCCATGTGTACCCAAGCTCGCCGAGAGCCCACACCGCCATGATGGTGGGATAGCACGCCTCGGTGGTATCGGGGACATAGCCCCAGCCTTTTTCCGCTCTGCTGTCCAGAAGATACTGCTTTCCTGCAGCAAGGGCATCCATGATCCTGGAATAAACACCCTGCTGGGTGGTGTATATACCCTTCACACGGGCCAGGGCAATAAGAGCGTAGGAGGTATCAACGATGTTGCTTGGGCTGTTGGGATAATAGCCCCATCCTCCATCCTTATTCTCCCACTGGAGGAGCCTCTGAGTTAGATCATCCAGAACAGGCAAAACATCAACCTCGGTTTTACCCTTCACAGACTTCAGAGCCATTATAGCAAGGCTCAATTCCTGTGTTCTTGAGATTCTATCTGAGGAGCTGACCAGATACTGGGTTGACCCCTGGAGAACCGGAACCGCACCAACATTTGCATAGGGGATTATCATGATTGTCAGCAGGATAAGGGCGATTGCTCTCCTCATTATACACACCTCTAAGATAGTGATGGAGCATTGGAATAAATAAACTTTTCCAAAAAGGGTTGAGAAAGGAAGGCAATTCAGTGCCTGCAGGCCGTTCAGTGTTTTATAAAGCGCTCCTCCTTCGGTATGTCATCCCTCATTATCAGAACCACCCTGCTGGGCTCATATTCATCCTCCAAGTGATAGCCGGGAAGATACCTTAGGAGCTCCTCGGCAAATGCCCTGATTTCCTCATGATTGGGCATGTTGTTGATTGTCAGGCGGTTTCTCGAAAAGCCCACGAACATATAGGCCTTAGCCTCCACGAACATGGGGTTTGCCTTCTTTATCAGCTCCGCGTAACCTTCAGCATTGTGCATGTTCTCACCCTTAACAAGCGTGAGCCTCACTACAGTTCTCGTGGGGAGACCATTCATCAGCTCAAGGAATGTTTTGATTTTTTCCCAGCCGTCAGGTATCATCGGTATGTTGACGCGCCTGTATGTTTCGATGTCAGGAGCTGTGAGCGAGACGTAGAGCTGGGTTGGGAGCTTGTCCTCCCTCTTCATCTCTTCGAGCCTCTCTGGAACGGTTCCGTTGGTGACTATGAATGTCGTGAAGCCCCTCTTATGGAACTCCTCAACGAGGTCGCCCATGTATGGGTAGAGCATCGGCTCGCCCGAGAGGCTTATTGCTGCGTGCCTCGGGTTCCAAGCTTCTTCAAACTTCTTCATGTTTATTCCAGGCATACCCTTGTAGCCGACTATGAGCTTCCTCTGGGCTTTAATGCTCTCCTCAACTATAAACGCAGGGTCGTCCCAGGGTTCCGGCAGTTCTGTTCCCAGAAAGCCCTCCATAGGGCGCCAGCAGAATATGCAGTTGTGGGTGCACCAGGCAGTCACGGGCGTCATCTGCAGGCAGCGATGGGAGTGAATTCCATAGAACTTCTGCTTGTAGCAGAATCGGTCGTGCTTTATGCTCTCCTTGAGCCAGTGGCAGAGCTTAACCGAGCTGTGATGACCGACCAGAGCGTAATGCTGCTTCTGGAAGAGTCTCGCAATCTCACCGGGCATGTTTGGATTAGCAATAATCTTGATCGCCATTAGACTCACCTAATCAGTTCTCGGGAGGGGCGTTTAAAAATGTGTTGGAGTTTTATCGCCGAAAAATATTTCGGCAATCGCCAAAAAGTTTAAAAAGGATTAAGGGATATGAACATTCATGTTGAGGGCACAATCACTGATAGTGATAAAAACCAGAGAAAATTTACATGAAATTGAGGCATTTGAGGAGGAATATGAACCCACAGAGAGACCGAGGGTTAAGTTTCTTCAGGAGGTCAGGAGGATTCATCTGGCCTGAGCCTGTATAAGGACTATATCCTCAAAGAACATGTGCTTCTTAGCTGTTACCTCCGCTTTAAATCCCATATTCTCAAGTTTCTTTAGGGTTTCATGCACCCCGGTTATTGAACTCTGGACAATTTGAAGCCTGCCCCTGGGTTTCAGGTAATCTCCAACCTCTTCAAGGAATCTGTTCAGAACCTCCCTTCCGCTCTGCCCGCCAAGCAGGGCCATGTCAATCGGCTCCTCCGGCTCGCCCGGAAGATAGGGAGCGTTGAAGGTTATGAGGTCAAATTTCCCGTCGATGTTCTCAAAGAGATCACTCACGAGGAACTCCACATTCTCTATTCCGTTAAGCCTTGCATTTTCTCTGGCCAGTTCAACAGCTATCGGGTTTATATCTGCTCCCACCACAAACTCAGCCTTTCTTGCCATCAGGAGAGCAATTATCCCGGTTCCAGTTCCCATGTCGAGGGCAAAATCGCCCTTCCTGACCTTCAGATTCTCTGCAAGCAGAAAACTGTCCTCGACTGGCTCATAAACCTGAGGATGAAGCTTGAGCTTGAGACCCATGTAACGGAGCATGGCCAAAACCCTTCCTGTGAAAAGAAAAAGAAGCGGAGCTCATGTCCCTGCTCTGGCCTCTATTATGGCCTTAACCCTCTTAAGCCTGAAGAAATTCTCCCTCTCCATCTCATCGAGGCGCTGCTTGATAAACTTAACAGTCTCCTCCATCCTCGGGATTATGATATACTCAAGTGCATTGACCCTTCTCTTCGTCTTCTCGATTTCATTTGCAAGCCTCTTCAGAGTTTCTTCAACCTCTGCAAGGCGCACGGCCAGCTCAAGAACTTCCTCAAATTTCTCGGCGGCCAGGTCAACTCTCGGGGAGCTGGAGACAAAGGCATATCCCCTCTCATCAGGCTTTCTTTTAAATGATTCAGCCTCTATAAGGGGAACAGGGACGCCCATGATGTTCCTTCTCCTTATCTCCACCTCTTTGTTTGCCCTGACGCTCAGGCTGATCTCCTTAAGCTTCAGCATGCCTGTATCAATCTCCGTCATGCGCAGGACATCGAAGGCCTCCGCCATTTTGCTGTTCAGTTCCCTCCTGAGGCTCAAAGCCTCATCGTAAATTGTGAAAAACTCCATGATCAGCGCATCCTGCTTGTCCTTCAGGAGCTTGTGGCCTTTCTTGGCTAACTGAATTCTTTTCCTGAGCTTCAGGAGCTCCATACGGGTTGGCTTGACGTTGAGTATATTCGGCATTGAGACCACCTAAAGGAGCTCAGTGCTCCCTCTTCCTGTACTTCGGGTGGTATTTGAGGATGTATTCCTTCCTCACCCTCTTGAGCTCACTCTCCGGAAGGATTGCCAGCAGCTCCCAGCCGAGGTCTAGCGTTTCTTCGATGCTCCTGTCCTCATCATATGCCTGGGTGACAAATTCCTTCTCAAATCTGTCAGCGAAGGTCAGATACTTTTTGTCAGTCTCGCTCAGAGCTTCCTCACCAACGACGGCGACGAGGTCTCTAAGCGACCTGCCTTCGGCGTAGGCCGCGTAGAGCTGCTGGGCAAGCTGCGGGTGCTCCTCTCTGGTTCTTCCCTTGCCTATGCCGTCCTTCATCAGTCTGCTAAGCGACGGCAGAACATCAATCGGCGGGTAGATGCCCTTTCTGTGCAGGTCTCTGCTCAGAACTATCTGCCCTTCCGTGATGTACCCTGTCAGATCAGGAATCGGGTGGGTTATATCGTCGTCCGGCATCGTGAGAATCGGCATCTGCGTTATTGAGCCCTTTTTACCCCTGACTCTTCCTGCCCTCTCATAGATTGTTGCCAAATCTGTGTAGAGGTAACCTGGATACCCCCTTCTTCCAGGGACTTCTTCTCTCGCCGCTGAAATCTCACGCAGGGCCTCACAGTAGTTCGTCATATCCGTGAGGATGACAAGAACCTGCATGTCGTGATCAAAAGCCAAATACTCGGCAACCGTCAGCGCCATTCTCGGGGTAATTATACGCTCGATTGCAGGATCATCGGCGAGGTTGAGAAAGAGAACTGCCCTCTCTATAGCGCCGGTCTCCTCAAAGCTCTTCTTGAAGAAATTAGCTTCTTCATAGGTGATACCCATTGCGGCAAAGACGACGGCGAACTGCTCCTCTTCACCCAGAACTTTTGCCTGTCTGGCGATCTGCGCAGCGAGCATGTTGTGCGGTAAACCGGAACCGCTGAATATGGGCAGCTTCTGACCCCTGACGAGGGTGTTCATCCCATCTATTGCCGAAACACCCGTCTGGATGAAATCCCTCGGATAGGCTCTCGCAACAGGGTTGAGCGGGGCACCGTGGACATCGCGTCTGTCCTCGGGGATTATCTCCGGGCCGCCATCAATGGGCTTTCCTGTCCCGTTGAAAACCCTTCCAAGCATGTCGAGGGAAACCGGAACCTTGAGGGTCTCGCCGGTGAATCTGACACGGGTTGTTTTAACATCCAGATCACGGGTTCCCTCAAACACCTGAACGATTGCCATATCTTCCCTTGCCTCAAGAACCTGCCCCTTCCTCTTCTCCCCGCTCTCTGTTTCTATCTCAACAACTTCACCGTAAGCGACGCCTTTAACACCCTGAACTATCATGAGGGGACCGTAAATCTTGCTAACTGTGGAGTACTCCATTCCCGGCATTTCAATCACGCTCCATACTTCTTGAGGAGTTCTTCAAACTGCTCGTTTGTTTCATCTATGAGCGCAGCGACCTTCTCAACATCGGGCTCGAACTTCATTCTTCCAATCTTCTCCCTCACAGGGAGCTTTGCTATCTCCTCAACCGGAACTCCCTTACCTACAGCCTCCATGGTTCTGTCGTAGAAGTTGAGGAGAACCCTCATCATCGTAACCTGCTTCTTTGGCGGACAGTAGGTGTCGACCTCATCGAAGGCATCCTGCTGGAGGTAGTCCTCCCTGATCATCCTCGTCACTATCAGCACGGCCCTCTCCCTCTCGGGCAGGGCATCGGGGCCCACAATCCTCACGATTTCCTGAAGCTCGGCTTCCTTCTGAAGGAGCCCCATGGCTTTATCCCTCATGGCCTTCCACTCGGGGTCGACATTCTTCTCCCACCATTCCTTGATTGCGTCAATGTAAAGGGAGTAGCTCGTGAGCCAGTTAATTGCTGGAAAGTGCCTCCTCCTCGCGAGATCTGCATCCAGCGCCCAGAAGACTTTAACAACACGGAGGGTATTCTGCACGACGGGTTCACTGAAATCTCCACCTGGCGGTGAGACAGCTCCAATAACGGATACACTTCCAATTCTCTCATCGCTTCCGAGCGTTACCACACGACCGGCTCTCTCGTAGAACTCCGCTATCTTGCTCGCGAGGTATGCTGGATAGCCCTCCTCACCGGGCATCTCCTCAAGACGGCCGGAAATTTCTCTTAAAGCCTCAGCCCATCTGCTCGTTGAATCAGCCATCAGAGCAACATGATAGCCCATATCCCGGAAGTACTCTGCTATGGTGATTCCGGTGTAGATGGACGCCTCACGAGCGGCGACCGGCATGTTCGATGTGTTGGCTATGAGAACCGTTCTCTCCATGAGCGGCTTCCCTGTCTTCGGATCCTTCAGCTTCGGGAACTCCTCGAGCACATCCGTCATCTCGTTTCCGCGCTCTCCGCAGCCTATGTAGACGACGACCTGTGCGTCGCTCCACTTTGCCAGCTGGTGCTGGGTGACGGTCTTACCCGAACCGAATGGGCCGGGAATAGCGGCGGTTCCTCCCTTTGCCTGAGCAAAGAAAGTATCAATCGTCCTCTGGCCTGTGATGAGCGGAACCTCGGGCGGGAGCTTTTCCTTGTAAGGTCTCTTCTTTCTGACTGGCCATCTCTGATACATTTTAATTTCCCTGATATCTCCTGAAGGGGTTTTAACTTTCGCTATGACTTCCTCAATGGTGTAATCTCCTTCACCTGCTATCTCAACTATCTCCCCTTCTATCCCCGGCGGAACCATAACCCTGTGCTCTATTATGCTCGTCTCGGGGACGACACCGAGAATATCGCCGCCCGTAACCTTATCCCCAACCTTGAGCCTTGGCGTGAAGTGCCACTTTTTGTCCCTTGGAAGAGCAGGTGCTGTAAGGCCTCTCGCTATGAAGTCTCCGCTTTCCTTCCTGAGAATCTCAAGCGGTCTCTGAA
>WAPO01000005.1 GCA_015520705.1 Thermococcus sp.
GAATTGAATCCTCAGTCTTCCAAACTTCCCAAGGCGCCTCAACTCGATAACGTTCCCGTCAATCCGGTACTGGTCGTTCCGAAGCGGGATTATGAAAATTTTCTTACCGTTATTCTCTCTGATAAAACCGGGCGGTTTTGGCTTGAACCATTCTGGCAGTTCTCCGGATTTTTTCTTCTTGTTGAGCTGGAAGAATGACCTCCAGCTTTCGGCGTTCTTTCTGGCCAATTGTTGGACTGTTGAGCCCCCAATCCAGGTCTTAAACTCGTGGTAGGCTTCCTTTTCAGTCCCATTGAAGTCAATCTTGCCGAATTTTTTGAATTGTCTTAAGCGGTGGTAGTTGAGTTTATTCCAGATTACTGCTGAAGCGTAGGCTAACTCAAAAAGAACTTTTTCCTGCTCCTTGCTTGGCTGGAGTTTTACTATTATCGCCCGCTTCATTCCTCCTCGCTCTCGACTTTTTTAATCCAGAGTTTCATTGCCTCGGTTACTGCTACTCCTAATGCTCCTCGGATTTTTCCGTATTTTTTCGCCACGAGTTCTCTGAACTTTTTCTCGACTTCATCATCAACTGACACGTTAATAACTCCCATTAGTCAACACCAATCAACATTAGTATGGTCTGATTCATAAGCTTTTTGGTGAATCCTTTCCTAACCAGTTGCCAATCTTTCAAACACTGTACCCCGCCCTGAAAGGGCGAGGCTTGTCAAAATAAAAGTCAGGGGCTTCAGGGAGGGCTACGAGGTTCAGCTCATCACTCCAGAATGATGAGCTCGATGATCGCCTTCTGCTTCGGGTTCTTCAGCTTTTCCACAATTTTTCTGTCTATGTCCCTCGCGGCCTTGCTGGCCCTTACCGCCAGAGTCCTTCCATCAATGTAGGTGCTCTTTCTTATGATTATGGAGTTTTCGCTTTCGAACGTGAGGCGCTCGTCTCCGTATGCGGTAACTTCATCAACGGCATCATCCACCCTTATGTGCACCAGAAGTCTCTTCCCCTTCCTCAGGGCTTCCTTGAATTCGGGGCTTAAATCTCTCAGGCCTTTGCTGGCTTTGATGCACAGTATGCAGTCTCCCCTCGGGGTCAGGTAGTCGTCCTTTGTGAATTCCAGCGTTGACCTGTGGGCAGCTCTTACATTTTCATGACCGTAGCAAATTATGACTTCCTTCATGCTGCACCATTCTTTGGAAATCCTTATAAAATTTCCCGGGGATTTAGAACGAAAGGAGTGCAGAAGCTTTAATCCGGTGAGAATAATGAGCAATGAACTTAAAATCCTGAGCAATAAGCTGAGAACTATCTTTAAAGAAGTCGCTGAGGAGCTGAGGGAGAAGAATGTGAGCGACAGAACGCTTGATTCGAAGGTCATGGAGGTTCTTGGAGACAGGGTTATAAGGGAAGATGGTATTGAAATCAGGTTCTCAGAGCCTGTGGATGATATATACAACCCCAAGGCAGGGAGAACACCCTATGATCTTCTCTGTCACGGAAAAATAAACGGCAGGCCTTTCAGGATATTCATAAACAATAAGTTCGGGTCACTCAGCCGGAACAATAAAAACGACGTGACCACCTACAACAACCTCCTCAGGCTTTATCTCGGCGTGAAATCCCAGAGACTGTCTGAAAATGCAGATATTGACAGAAGGCTTGTCTACAGGAGGCTCAAAGGCGAGGAAATAGTTGCATATGCCCTCTTTGTTTTGGATAAAGACACCAAAGACTACAACTTTTTCCTTCTGGAGGAGCTGGATGAGCCCTTTTACATAAATCCGAGGAACACCATGTTTCAGGTCAGATACAGGCCCAGAACTAGGGAGGAACCGATGAACTATCCTGATTTTCTGAGAAGGCTTATTGAGGCAACACAGGAGTCCCTTCAGAAGGTTATAGCGAAGGCCGAGGAGGAGTCAAACAGGCTGGAGTCCATACTGAACGAGCTGTCAGGGGTTGAGGGGGATGGGTGAGGAGAGCATTGCCTTTGTTGAGACCCCAAAGCCAATAGCGGAGCTCATGGTGGAGCTTGCATCGGCTCCCAGAGACGGTCTTGTCCTTGATACAGGCTGCGGAAGGGGGGTCTTTCTAAAAGCCCTCATTGAGAAGGGCTACAAAAAATGCATCGGAATTGAGCTTGACAGAAAGCTCAGCGAGGAAGCGAGAAAGGTATGCCCCTCCTGTGAGGTCATCACTGCGGATTACCTCGATTACAGCCCTCCTTTCAAATTCGACCTGATAATCGGGAATCCCCCCTATGCACACTTCAACCAGCTGCCCAGAGAGATAGCTGAAAAGGTTAGCGCACTCACAAAAACCAAGAAGGGAGACATTTACTACGCCTTCATCATAAAATCAATTGACCTTCTCAAACCGGGCGGGGAGCTGATATACATTGTCCCCTACCACTTCTTCTACAACACCTACGCGAGAGTTGTGAGGGAAAAGATTCTGAAGAGCGGAAAGCTTGAGATTGTGATAGATCTCGATGAGGTGAGGCTTTTCAGGGGTGAAAGCCCGGAAACAATAATCTTCAAGTTCAGGAAGGGTAAATACGACATCAGCAGCGAGAAAATCAGACTCGTGGTGATTAAGAGGAACGCCACTGCTAAAGAAGTTAGGGAAGGCGTTTTGAAGGCTCTCAGAGAGGAGGCATCCACCGAGCTTTTCGACTACAGCGTGATTGAACATTACAGGGATGCAGGCGAGGCATGGTCTACCCTTCCCCTTCAGGGAGATATGGAGTTTCCATCCGTGCCCCTCAGCAGGCTGGCCAAGGTGGGAGTTGGCATCGTCTCCGGTTTCGACAGGGCGTTTATAGTGCGTGAGGATGAGCTTTCAGGATTTACAGAGGAGGAGCGCAGGCTGATCAAGAAGTTCATAAAGTCCAAGAACTGCAGGAGGTTCATTGTTGAAGGATTTGAGTATTACATACTGATTCCTGATGAAATAAGGGATGAGAGAATGCTTGCCGAGGTGTATCCCAACATCTATCGGAAGATTTCGGAGTTTAAGGAGCCTATGGAGAAGAGATACCTTCCCAGAAATAAGAAGTGGTTCAACTGGCAGGCTCTGAGGAACTACGGCTTTTTAATGGAGAACCTCGAAAAGAGGAGGATTTATGTCCCGACGCTGGACAGGAAGCCCTACAACAGGTTCAGCCTCGCGGAAGGAGGTTATCTGCCTTCAGGTGACGTGCTCTTCATCCAACCATACGATGAGAACGACCTCTATTTCCTGCTTGGATATCTGAACAGCAGCTTCTTCAGGAGATACTATCTCTCCCATGGGGGCAGGAGGGGAGGCAGGGTCTCGTTCACTCAGAGGCTTCTGGAAAAGGCTGAGATACCTCTTTTTGATGAAGATGTGAAGAGGAGAATTTCTGTGAAAGCGGAGGAAATAGTGAGGCGGCTGAGGCAGAAAAAAGATGCGTCCGAGCTTGAGGACGAGCTTGAGAGGATCATACTGGACGCCCTGATGATGAGACGATTCCTTAAAGAAAGAAGGAAGAGGAAGGAGCACACACTGGACGAATATTTAAAGCGGTTTTCCGGGAAGAAGTGAAGAGCCTCTGATTAGAGAGTTAGGGAAAACTTTAAAACGGCTTTGCGGGATTGAGTTATGGCTAAAAGCTCAAGATTATCGGAGGGATGAGAATGGGAAACATCAGACAAGGTTTCATTAAAAAGGTCGCCAGGGAGCTCTTTGACAGGTATCCAAATGAATTCACAAGGGATTTCGAATACAACAAGAAGAAGGTCGAGGAGCTCACGACAGTCCAGAGCAAGACGATAAGGAACAGAATAGCGGGATACATAACAAAACTCGTCAGGATGAAGGAAGAGGGGAAGATACTCTAAAGCGGAAGTTCCTTTTTTATCCTTTTTAAGTCCTTGAGGACTTCCTCCGGCAGCATCGGTGCAATTTCTTCCATCAGTTTTTCAAACATGCGTGCATTCTCCCGAGCAATTCTCCGCATGAGATTCTCTATGTAGGTTTCCGTTAGCAGTCTGACCTCCTCAAGCTCCTGCTTCATCTTCACATATTCGTTTATCTTTTCCTCAACCTCCTCCAGGAACTCTGCAAGCTCCTTTACCTTAATCTCGGTAGGATTTGCAGATTTTATCAGTTCTCTGGCCTGTTTGTATCTCTCCGTCTCCAGGGGTCTCTTCGGTTCATACATTGAGGTTCCGAATATATACGGGGTCAGCAGAATCTCAAGCCTGAAGCCTCTACGTATGGTGTAATACTTCCTCGGCCTGCCCCTCGGTATCTTCTCAGTTCTGCCCTCAATCAAGCCAGCATTTTCAAGGATTCTCAGATGCTCAAGGACAGCTTTCTGGCCGACACCAAGTTCCTGGGAAAGCTCGCTAACAAAATAGGGCCTTTTGGTGAGCAGAAGAAGAATCCTACGTCTAGTGTCATTTCCAAGCACATCCAGAAGCTTGCCCATCTCATCCTGATTCGATACCATTCTCTCACCCCCTTTCCTAACCTAATGTAAGAAAAGAGAGCTTTAAGTTTTTCGGTGAGATAGGGAATTTAAACCGTTAGGGAATGATGTGATGCCTCCTGCATCTGGCCTCGTAGCTTTCCCTCCCTCCGACAAGAATCACAGGGGAATTCCTTGGAGCGGGTTTTCCATTTATCAGGCGCTGTGTTCTTGTTGCAGGGGCTCCGCACACGGTGCAGATTGCCGTGAGGTAGACTATATTATCTGCCCTGACAAGAAGTTCTCTCGTAACGGGAAATGGATCGCCTTTAAAATCGAGATTGAGCCCTGAAGCGATCACATATACACCAGAATCGGCAAGCTCATCAAGCATTCCAACAATTGACATCGGAAAAAACTGAACTTCATCAACACCTATGACTTCAAAGCGCTCACGCTTCGTTATTTCTTCAATCGTTTTAACGCCCTCTTCATCGGTTGGAATCACAAAGGCGTCATACCTGAGTCCGTTGTGGGCGACAACCTCGCTTTCGCTGTATCTGTTGTCAATGGAAGGTTTGAACAGTGCTGCTTTCCTTTTAGCAAATATCTGCCTTTCAATCCTCTTTATAAGCTCTGTGGTCTTCCCGGCAAACATTGGACCTGTGATGACTTCAAGAAACCCCTCAGGATGCATCTTACTCACCGGTTTTGGATGTTCAAAGATGTTAAAATCTCTTTCCATCCAATTTTTGACAGAAAGGCGATGCCCTTACGGGAATGTTGGAGTTTTCGCCGCTGGTTTATAAATGGAAATGAAAGAGAAAAATCAGACGGGGGTAACGTGTCCCCACTTTTCAAGTGCTCTTGCAAGCTCTTTATGACTCTTGGCGTATTCATCAAGCGGAATTCCCTGCATGATGGCATCTATGGCCTGTCTCGCCGCCATAGCACCGGCTTTTGGACCGTCCGGATGCCCCATGGTTCCGCCACCGAGCTGTAAAACGATGTCCTTTCCGAGGGTTCTTATGACTGGCTCAATGTTTCCGGGGTGGAGGCCGCCCGAGCTGACAGGGAAGACAGGTTTGATGTGGTAGAACTTCTGATCAAGGTGGAAGATGTCCTTCTCCTCAGGCCTGTAGTGGCTCTCTCTCAGTATTCTCGTGTTCTGGAGAACGTCCCATCTGCCTCCTTCAAGCTTGCCCACACCTGCCGTGCCAACGTGAAGCTGATCCACGCCTATAACCCTGTAGAGCTTAGCCAAAACGAACATTGAGATGCCGTGCTTGGGGTTTCTGTCGAAAGCGGCGTGCATGGCCCTGTGGGCGTGGATGGCTATCTCATAATCCTCTGCCAGATCGCGGATGTAGCGGAGTGCAGCCCATCCAACCACAACCACATCAACCATGGCATGGGGGTTTCCGAGGTCTGCCAGCAGTTCAAGTCTTCTCTCCATCTCCAGAACGTCTGCCGTTATGTTGGCGAACCATGTTTTCTTTTCCCCTGTCTCGTTTTCAACCTTCTCCATAACCCTGACTATCTTCTCGGCCCTCACATCGAATGGGCAGTACCAGGCGCTTGTGACGTTCTCGTCGTCCTTGAGATAGTCAGCACCGCCACTGAAGAGCTCGTAAGCAAGCTTTTCAATCTCCTCAGGGCTGTAGCCAACCTTAGGCTTTGGAACAACACCGTAGAGTGGTCTGTCCCTGATTTTCAGAAGCTTTCTGACGCCTTCAATTCCCTGTCCTGGCCCGTCAAAGTCCCTGAGGAACTTTTCAGGTAGATATATATCCTCAAGCCTGAGACCTTCAACACGCTTCATTCCGAAGATATTTCCCGCAACGCTCGCAAGAAAGCCGGGCAGGTTACCCTCCTCAAACGTGTGGAAGGGATATGCTATCCTCACTATCCATGAGCCGTCTCCCATATCGTGGAAGTAGTATGCCTTGGCCGAGAGGTCTGCCCATCTCTCGTGTTCATACCATGAGTAGAGGGTTGTCCACGTTCCAGTGGAGCTCTCGGCAGCAACAGCACCTGCAGCTTCTTCAATGCTGAAGCCTTCCGCCGGGGTTATGCGAAAAACGCCTATCACATCTCTTTTGGGATTGGGCTCGTACTCCTTATCCACATAGTAGTCATATATCCTGTCAAACCTTTCTGGCATGGAAATACCTCCATTCTGTTGTTGTTATGCTTTGTTCCAGTATGTATAAAAATGCTGTGGTGCATAATTGCCCATTTATAGACGTATCTGGCTGCCGCTGTATTTGAGTCTATCTCCGTGGAGTTAAATTAAAGTCCAAACAACCGATAAAATCTAAAATTGTGCTAATATAGCAGAGTTTTGAAATAGATGCATTGCCCTACAAAATCCCTCCCCTCGGGTGTGAGCTTAATGCTGTGTGAATTCAAGGGTCTCACGGTAAAACTATTGAAATATTGCCCTCAAAAGTCCCCTTTTCCGAAAAGTTTATATAGAACTTCATTCCTAAAATAAAATGCAGATACCTGCAAAAACAAAGTTTAGGAGGTTGGGAAAATGGCTGAGTTACCAATTGCCCCGGTTGACAGGTTGATTAGAAAGGCGGGTGCTCCGAGAGTTAGTGAAGAGGCCGCAAAGGTTCTCGCCGAGCACCTTGAGGAGAAGGGCCTTGAGATCGCCAAGAAGGCCGTCGAGCTTGCCCACCACGCCGGCAGGAAGACGGTCAAGGCCGAGGACATCAAGCTTGCAATCAAGGCCTGAAGGCCTTTTCGATTTTTTAACTCTTTTACCACAGCTTTATGCGTTTCACTCTAACCTCTGCACCATTAATTCTCATGAGTGCGAAGCCTGCGCTTCCCATTCTCGGAAATGTTGGAGACCCGGGGTTGAGGAGGATTATCCTCCTCCCATGGAATATTCTCTCATCGTGGAAATAGCGGTGGGTGTGCCCGAAAATCAGAACATCGACGCCCATTTCAAGGGCCTTGTATCCAAGAACCTGAGAGTTCAGACCCAGAAACTGATCCCCGTGGGTTACTCCAATCCTCAGGTCTCCCGCGTCTATTATCTTCTCCTCCGGGAGCTGCAGATGATCAGCATTTCCCCTGACAGCCACCACAGGGGCGATTTCCTTCAATCTCTCAAAAAGCTCACGTGAGGTTATATCCCCGGCATGGATTATTAGATCAACACCTTCATCTTCAAATTTTTCAAAAAGGATAGAAGGGATGTGTCTTGTTTTATCGCCGTGATGGGTATCACTAACGACTCCCACAAGCATGGAAATACCTCAAAGAGGGATGTTTATGTGCAGCTTATCAACGAGCTCCTTATACC
>WAPO01000006.1 GCA_015520705.1 Thermococcus sp.
TGTTTGTGATTGCCAAACCACCTGAGTATGCGTTTATTGTGTTGGTCGTCCATGTTGCGAGAATCAGGATTATAAGGGCTATAGCCGATAATCCAAGTTTTGAAAGAACCTGAGTTATATCGTATGTTCCAGCCACGACAGACATCACGGCACCCATGGAGAGCATCAACACCCCAGCAGGCCACACTCCGAATACGGAGGAGAGAACGGCATCTTTCCGGTTTCTGGCGTATCTCGAATAATCCGCCGCAATTGTGGCTCCTACGGCAAAAGTTCCTACTGTCAGTGCAATTCCCTGGAGGAACGAAAATGGATGCGCAGGTTGATATTTTGACAGATTTTCCAGCCCAAATCTCGTGAGCGAGACATAGGTTCCATAGAGTGCCAGAATCAGCAGGGATGGAACTGCCACATAATTGAGGTATTCAAGGGCTTTGTATCCAACAATAGCAGTTGTTAGCATTATTACTCCCCAGACAAATGAGGAGAGCGATATTGAAACATTAACTCCCAGCCAACTCTTGAGGATGCTGGAAAATGCGGCACCGGCGATGTTTGCCTGCACTCCAAACCATCCTACAAGGGAAACTGCGATTATAAGTGAAATCACTATCCTAGCTCCCGTTTCTCCAAAAGACGATCTTGCCAGAACTGCTGTTGGTCTGCCCAGATCTGCACCCTGCATTCCGATAAACACCATGTAAGCTACGACTATAGTGTATCCTATGATGCCGGCGAGTATGGCGTTTCCGAGGGGCAACCCGCTAACGAGAGCGCCACCGATCATCAATGCGGGAATGCATATCATCACACCTGTCCATATCAGCGCAATACTATACCACGGACTCCTTTCCTCTTTAGGTATTTCATCCAGGGCATGTTTTTCAATAAATCCTTCTTCACTTCCCATCTTTCCAACCTCCAAAAATTTTAAAAATAAAAATCATGCCTTCAGATAACCTGCGGCTTTCACACGAATCCTCGTTGCATTTCCTGGAAGATATGCCAGAGGAATCTCCTCAAAATTGACAATTTCAACAGTGCTCGGGTCGGCACCTGCTTTAATAGCCTCTTTGATTGCCTTATTCTTTGCATCTTCAATGGCCTTCTCTCTCCCCAGCTGTTCGAGAGAATAGACTCTGTCGACCTCTCCACTAACCTGGGCTATAGCAGCACCAATCGCATTTGCAACATCAAAATTCTGAGGCCTGATGACCTTTGAGGCACCCTTGATTCTGTTAGAAAGTAAGATACTGCCTCCACCAACGAGGACCACTGGGACAGGTTCTGGGCTTGTCTTTATTCTGTCAATTGCATCTTCAACCATGGCATCGATTCTGTTGATGGCCCTCTCAACAAGGGAGGTATCCAAATGCTGAACTCTGGTTGCATCTCCAAGTTCATACCGTCCGGCCGCTACCGCGATGTCAGTTGCTGTCAATGTATCTCCACCAAAAACAAGAGCCTCTTCTGTGATTTTGTATCCAACACTCTCAGGGCCAACCCTGACGTCCCCATTATCTACCCTGACTATACTCCCCCCTCCAAGACCTATTGAAATTAAATCTGGCATTCTGAAGTTTGTTCTTACTCCTCCAATTTCCACCGCAACGGAAGATTCCCTTGGAAATCCGTTGACCAAAATGCCGATATCGGATGTGGTACCACCGACGTCAACGACGACCGCGTTCTTCTCATTTGAGAGGAACGCAGCACCTCTCAGACTGTTTGTTGGACCTGATGCAATTGTCAAAACAGGGTATCTAACAGCATAATCAGCAGACATTAATGTTCCATCGTTCTGTGTTATGTATAACCGAGCATGTATTCCCTTCTCTTTTAATGCGTTTTCAAATCCATGGACAGCATTTTTCATAACCTTTGTAACTGCCGCATTCAAAATTGCTGCATTTTCTCTCTCTAAAAGACCGATGCTACCAATTTCGTGGGAAAGTGTTATTTCCACATCCCCTCCAAGAGCTTCCCTCAGTATCTCTGCAGCCTTCTGCTCATGCTCAGGATTTACCGGAGAAAATACTGAAGAAATCGCTATAGCTTCAATGTTTTTATCCTTAAGTTCACTGGCAATCTTCTTTACCTCAGCCTCATCAAATGGAGCAATTTCCCTCCCATCATATTCATGACCTCCCTGAATAACATAGACATACTTTCCAAGTTTTCTCTTTAGGTCTTCAGGCCATCCCGTTAGGGGGGCAATTGCCAGAGTTGCAGGCTTTCCTATTCTGATAACGGCAATATTAGCGAGGTTCCTTCTTTCTACTATAGCATTGGTGGCGTGTGTGGTTCCCAGCATAGCATACTTAATTTCCCCTGGATCAACCCCGCTCTTATTTAGAACTTTTTCAAGAGAATTCAGGATACCTGTCATTACATCAGGAGTTGTTGGGGACTTTGCCTTTGCTATTACGTTGTTCTTTTCATTCAGGATAACCGCATCAGTGTTTGTTCCCCCAACATCTATGCCCAGTCTTAATGTCATTCCCTTCCCTCCATGCGCTTTTCAATCGGGATGTAGTCTATGTCATAGCCAAAGTATCTGGGCCCGGCAACTTCCAGACCCTTTGGAGTCCTCCATTTCTCGCTACAGGGTATGCCTATCACAACACCTCTGTAGCCGTATCTGAGACTCTCTGTGGTAATAGGTCTCCCTGTGGTCATGTCGAGGACTGTTATCAAATCGGGAACACTTGCCACGATTTCCCCATCTAGTATTGCAACCAAGTTTTCATTCTGGAACTGTATCTTCAGTGTATGCCCTTTGTGTTCGTCTAATCCCTCAAAAACTGCTTCTCCCCGGGCAAATCCTCCTGTGGTTCTCCTTGAAACATCAATTATCTTGCCTGTGAATATTCTGAAACCTCCAGAGACTTCCAGAATGGCATCAATTGGGTCCTCTTTTGATTCTTTGCTCTCCCTTATTGCTTCTCCAAGCTTCTGAGCCAGCGATAATGTTCCCGGAATTGCGGCTTCTTTCAGTTGCTTCCCTGTCATGGCGTATAGTGCAATCCATGCAGTCCCTCCGAATTTTATCGTGATAGTTCTAGCTAGCCATTCAGCCCAGTAGTTATTGGCTGCTCTGAGGAGAACCACATTGTCTCTCTCATCAGCAAGCGCCATCGGTGTTGCCGGCACTCCATAAAGATGAAACGTCGTCATCTGAAGTTCCGGAAATGCCCTCCCCATTCCATCAGCATCTACTATTGGAATTCCCGCTTTAGCGCCTACTGCCAAAGGGATCGTGGAGTTTAAACCTCCAGCCTCAATAGGGAGGGTAGCATAAACATCCATCCCCAGATAATCACTTAGAACCTTGAATGCATTCATAACTTCGGTCCCTCTGGGAATCTTCTCAACTATAACAGTAGGAGCCCCCATGCCGGCAGAAGGTATTACAAGGGCATCATCTGGAATTTCCTTGGGATCAAGGAGTGTTATTTCATGTCCTTCCTGTAATGCAGATAGTGCCATGAGTTTTCCTATATATGGATCACCTCCGCCTCCTGTTCCTAAAACTGTGGCACCCAGTGCAAGATCCTCAATTGCCTGCTCATCCAAACGTTTAATTTCAACCACCTCCTATTAAAATCACTAAATTATGCAGATAACCGGTGTAATTCAACATTTTTATAAATTTTGTTTGAAAATCATCAGTATATATGTCCATTAATGGATAAATGTCCAAAAAATACACAGAATTTTTAAACTCATTGATGTTTAAGATCGTACATTAAAGAATTATTATGCAAATTGCTGTAAAGTTTTTAAAGAAAAACACAGAGAATGTGTGGGGATGACACAATGAGTAACGGATTTAAACGTGGGTTTAATCTTGAAGAATTGAATTTCTGGAGAGGTATTTTCAGAGGAATCCTGGATGATATCGATATCAGAATCTACTTCCTGCTGAGGGAGAATGGGAGAATGAGTGATACTGAAATAGCCAAAAGGCTTGGAGTTTCGGCGACAACAATAAGACGCAGACGGCTGGCTTTGCAGGAAAGAGGTTACCTCCAGATACTCGGCATTTTGATTCTCCAAGAGCTCCACATGGCATATATGGATGTTCTAGTGAGATTTAATCAAAACGCCTCCAACGATGATATTGAGAAACTCATAGATGATGCCAAAAATAGCTACAGGATTTTTGAGATTGCAGAGTACGCAGGAAAATACGATGTGCTTCTAAGATTCTTCGGAAGAGATATGCACAGCCTTATGAGGACTATACATGAATTTATGTCCAAACACCCATGTGTTGCTTCCTATGAGATTTTACCAGTAACACGTAGCCCCAAGGCGTTCAATAAAAGGTTGAAATAGGAGGGAATTCTATGGAAATTTTAAGAATTAAACCGTTATATATCCCGGAAGATCAGACAGAAGGTCTATTAAAAGAGATTTATTATCCCATCTGGATATACGTCTTCCGGTATCATGTCAGAAGAATGATTTTTGGAGATATCCATGGAGAGGTTGTAGTTTTGGTCGACGGTATAAACGAAAGATCATATATTGCAGATATCTTTCCAGAGCTTGAGAAGATTGAAACAGAAGGAAAAATCCTAGAATCTTCCATTACAGGTGAAAAAAGCGAGGAAATTGCTAGAGATAAGATAGAAACTTTTCTGTTCAGGAAATTCGCATATCTAAAATTTTCTTATTATTTAAAGCAGAAAGCATTTGGATATAAACTTTTCTGGGCAACAAAGAAAGGAGAAAGTTATTATCTTATGGACAGTATAACCGGAGATGAAATAGAAATACAAAAGATAAAAGGGGAATCAAAACAGCTCGTCAACAACTCCAGCTAAACTTTTTAATTCCGGAGTTGCAGAGCCACCTTTAATAATCATTCTTTTTCCTCCTGCATATTCAACGATTTCTTGTATTTCTTTTGGAGGAGCTTTTGTAAGTAAACTGACTATTATTATGGCAATCATTGAGAATACAAATCCTGGTATCATCTCATACCATGGATGCCAACTTAGACCTGCTTGTTTCCAGTATATAACTGTGAGCGCCCCTACAATCATTCCTGCAATTGCACCCTCTTTAGTGGTTCGTTTCCAGTAGAGTCCCAATATAACTACCGGACCAAACGAACAAGCTAATCCTGCCCATGCGTAAAGAACCAGCTTAAAGACAGTTTCAGTTGCTCCCAGTGCAAGATAGATAGAGAGCAAACTAACAACAAGGACTGAAATTCTGCTTATCCAGACTAGTTTCTCTTGATCAGCTTCTGGATTTATCATCTTGTTGTATATATCTCTTGCTAAAGCAGATGCTACTACAAGTAAGTAAGAATTTGCACTGGACATTATTGCAGCTGCCATAGCGGCTATCAGTATCCCTGCAAAGACAGGGGGCAACATTTGTTTAGTTAACGCCATCAAAGATAATTCGGGTTTTGTATTTGGTATTAATACTCTTGCAGCTATGCCTCCAAGTGTTACACCATAGAGCGCGATTACTGCCCATACGACAGCTGCAAGGAGGGAATACTTTAACATTTTCGAGTTCTTAATTGCCATGAACCTTACATGAAGCTGAGGCTGTCCAAGATATCCCAGATATCCAATTGCTAAAAACCCAAGTAATGTTATTGGTGCCACCCACACGTTAGTTAGCTTTGGATCAATTGTATTAAGGTGATTATACATTGCACCAAAACCCCCAATTTTTGCTATTGCTAGTGCTGGAACAACTATAGCCCCAATGAACATTAAAATTGCTTGAACAACATCTGTATAAACTGCTGCTGCAAATCCACCAAGAAGAACGTAAACTAGCACCGTTAACGCTCCAATTATAGCTCCCCACTTATAACTAATACCTGTTAGGAATTCTAAGGTTCTACCCATTGCAACTGTTTGAGCAGCAGTGTACGCAGTTAGGAAGATGAAGATTATTACAACTGATATCACTCTAACCACATGACTCTTATCATAATATCTAGCTTCTAAGAAATCCGGGATAGTTATTGCCCCTACTTTTTCAGTAAAGCGTCTGAGTCTCTTTCCGAGAATTGTAAAGTTTATAAGCGGCCCCCCAGCACTGGTCATTGGAACCCATACACTACCAAAGCCAAGGCTGTATCCTTTACCAGGCATTCCTTGGAACATATATCCGCTCATTGCAGTTGCTTGATGTGTTAGGGCAATCGTAAATGGCCCAAATCGTCTTTTTCCCAAAAAATACCCCTCAATGGATTCACTGCCAATTCTGTAGGTTAGAACACCGATAGCTATCATAGCAACTAAATATATAACAAAGGAGGCAGTTACGATGTCCATTTTAGATCCCCTCCTCATCCTTGCTTAGGAAAAAGTATGCTGCTGCTAACACCACATACAATACAGGTATCCCAAACCATAGAAATACAATAGAGCCCGGCATTTAAAAGACCCCCATAGGTTTTCATTTGTAATGTATTTCCTTGTTCAATATATACTTTTCGTCAAGTTATCTTTAGAGTTGCTTGATTTATAACAATTTTCAAAAGAAATATATCGAATACTAAAAATATATTGTGAATATCTTTTAATCTATTTTTTACAATATAAAACATAATGAAACAAGGATTAACTATAACCCAGAAAAACTTTTAAGTTTATCCCATTCTAAAGTATCATGGTGGTACTCATGAAAGTTGACCTCAATTCTGACCTCGGTGAAAGTTTCGGGAGGTATAAGCTCGGCATGGATGAGGATGTTATGAAATACATAACATCGGCCAACATTGCATGCGGCTGGCACGCCGGAGACCCCCTTGTGATGAGGAAAACCGTTAAGCTGGCAAAAGAAAATGGTGTCGAGGTTGGAGCGCATCCGGGCTACCCCGATCTGCTCGGCTTCGGGAGGAGATACATGAAGCTCACACCAGAGGAAGCGAGAAACTACATCCTCTACCAGATTGGGGCTTTGCATGCCTTTGTTAAAGCTGAAAGCCTGGAACTCCAGCACGTTAAGCCCCACGGCGCTCTCTACAATGCTCTGGTTAAAGATGAAGAGCTTGCAAGGGGAGTTCTTGAGGGAATAGCGGACTTCGACAAAAAGCTGATTTTCGTGGGATTGTCTCTTTCAAAGCCCTTAGAGATTGCCGAGGAGATGGGGCTTAAAGTTGCCCATGAAGTCTTTGCCGACAGGGCATACAACCCGGACGGAACTCTGGTGTCACGGAGCAGGAAAGGGGCTGTAATACACGATAAGGAGCTTATAGCCGAGAGGGTCATCTCTATGGTCAAAGATGGAGGAGTTAAGGCGATAAATGGTGAATGGGTTGAGCTCAAGGCTGATACAATCTGCGTCCATGGCGACAACCCTAAAGCCCTTGAGATTACAGCATATATCAGAAAGCGCCTTGAGGAAGAGGGAGTCAGGATTGTGCCTATGAAGGGAGTTATAAGGTGATTCCATGCCTATGCCCCTTTTCAAACCAGCTGGAGATTCTGCTGTTGCTGTAATTTTTGGAGATAAAATAGACGAGAGCATAAACAAAAAGGTTCATGCAGTTGCCAATGCGATAGAAAAAGCCTCTCCAGATTGGCTTATTGAAGTTGTTCCCACTTATACAAGCATCTATGTGTACTACGACCCCCTTAAGCTCGGCTATCAGGAAGTCCTCACTGCCATTAAGCCCTTTCTCTCAGCCGAGCCAAGAGGGGAAAAGTCGAGGATCGTGGAAATCCCAACTGTCTACGGCGGGGAATTTGGACCGGATATCGAGTTTGTAGCACAGCACAACGGCTTAACAGTTGAGGATGTTATTGAAATCCACTCAAAACCCCTCTACAGGGTTTACATGCTCGGATTCACTCCGGGGTTTGCGTATCTAGGGGGTATGGACGAGAGAATTGCAACGCCGAGGCTGGAAAGGCCGCGCCTGAAGGTTCCGGCAGGGAGCGTGGGCATAGCAGGAAAGCAAACCGGAATCTATCCCCTCGAAAGCCCGGGAGGGTGGCGGCTCATCGGAAGAACACCTCTGAGGCTTTTTAACCCGGAAAAAGACCCGCCGACCCTGTTGCAGCCGGGAGATCACATCAAGTTTGTCCTCATAACTGAAGACGACTTCCGGGAGATTTACAGGGAGGAATGGGGCGAGGGAAATGATTGAGCTTTCCAGAGTCTCTGCACCGACCGCCATTCAGGATCTCGGTAGATACGGCTATCAGAAGTTTGGAATTCCTGTCAGCGGAGTAATGGACGAGGTGAGCGCGAGACTGGCCAACTACCTCGTTGGCAATCCGGGAGATGCCCCCATTATTGAATTCGTCTTAAGGGGGCCTGGGGTGAGGTTCCACAGCTCAGCGGTCTTTGCAGTTGCCGGAGACGTCGAGGTTGAGCTCAACGGCATTCCCATTGAGCCATGGCAGAGTCACTGGGCCAAGAGGGGCGATGTCCTTGAGGTAGGAACCCTGAGGAGAGGAGTTTATGGCTATATTGCATTCGCCGGCGGAATTTTGTGTGAGAAAATCCTCGGGAGCTGTTCAACATATCCAAGAGCAAAGCTTGGGAAACCTTTAACACAGGGAGACAGGCTGAAACTTGGCTATGCACTTCTGACCGGGAAGGAAGGGAAAAGACTCCCGGAACAGCTTATCCCGCGCTACTCAAACAAAAGCGAGATCAGGGTGATTCTCGGCCCCCAGCTTGAGCATTTTACTGAAAAAGGCGTTGAAACTTTCCTCAGCTCGGCCTACAAGATAACTCCGAACTCCGACAGGATGGGCTACCGTCTTGAAGGGCCGGAGATAGAGCACTCCGAGAGGGGAGCGGATATAATTACGGATGCCATACCGCTTGGGGCTGTTCAGGTTCCCGCAAACGGGAAGCCGATAATCATGCTCGCTGACAGGCAGACGACAGGGGGCTATGCGAAAATCGGGGTGGTTGCGAGGGTTGACGTGCCAAAGGTTGCACAGACGAGAGCTGGAGGAGAGCTGAGGTTTAAAGCAGTGAGTGTGGAAGAAGCGCAGGAACTGCTGAGAAGGAGGGAGAGAACGCTCAAAGCCGTTGAAATGTTCCTGAAAGAGAAAGCACGCGCATACTCAATAAAAATTGGAGAGGAGGACTTTCTTGCCTTCGTGGAAAAAGAGGAGTAGCTATTCCTTCTCGCGCATCACGCGCACAATTTTGTATTTTTTTCCGCCGCACTCGACTTCCCCGACGACTTCAAGTATCTTCACCGTGTCCCCTTCAAAAAGTCCCTCCGGCCTGAATACATCCTCCTTCTTTGGATCAGTGCACGGAGCAAAGCTCAGCTTTATTTTTGAACCCACTATGACCACACGTGGATCAAGGGCTATCTCTATCGCGGGTTCAACCACCTCAACGACCCTCATCTTCCCCTCGTGAAGAGGACATGAATGCTCCATGTTTCTTACCCTAACGACTTTGTATCTCCTTCCGGGTTCAAAATTGCCTATGCAGACTCTTGCCAGACGGCACGTTTTGCAGGCTTCAGCAGGTCCGTAATAGATGAACTCCACACCGGGTTTGGCCAGCTTTTCCCCAACTAACGTGATTACCATTTCAGACACCTCCATGAGTGGTAATCATATAACTCCTGTTATTTTAGCGGCCTTCTCAGCCGCTTCTCGCGTCAAACCCTCCTTTCCGAGGATTGTATAGCGTTCCGGCCTGATTTTATGAGCCATGGTCAGGGCTTCGATTATATACTCAGGGTCAATCCCGAGCTCATATGCATCTGTAGGTGCTCCCACCTTCTTTAAGGTTTCCCTGATGCGCTGCCACTTCAAACCATGGAGATACGCCATTATGATCGTCCCAACGCCGCACTGCTCGCCGTGGAGAGCAGGTTTTGGTGCTATTGCATCGAGGGCATGACTGAAGAGATGCTCAGCACCGCTCGCGGGCCTCGACGAACCGGCTATGCTCATTGCCACACCACTCGAAATCAGACCTTTTATAACTTTCCTAACGCTCTCCTCATTTCCGAGCCTTATGATGTCTGCATTTCTGATGACCATCTTGGCACTCATCATGGAGAGGGAAGCGGCATATTCGCTGTAGTACTCCCCCCTGATTCTGTGAGCCAGCTGCCAGTCCTTCACGGCTGTGAGGTTGCTTATCATGTCCCCCACGCCTGCGGCGAGGTAACGGTAGGGGGCGGTTTTTATGACCTTGACGTCGGCTATAACCGCCACGGGAGGTCTGGCTTTCATCGAGGTTTTCATTCCTAGGTCTTTTATTGAAGCGTTTGCGCTCGCTATCCCATCATGTGAAGCTGTCGTTGGAAAGCTTATGAATGGAATATCCGCCCTGAAGGAGGAAAGCTTTGCAACATCTATTATGCTTCCTCCCCCGACGGCAATGATCCACTCGGCCTTCTCCTTCCGGATTTTCTGCTCAATGCTTTCAACTTCTTTCATGCTCGCTTCTTTTACCGTTACTCCCCTGACATCGAATTCTTCCCTCAGGTTCTCCTCTACCTCTCTGCCTGCTATTTTCTTTGTCTTTGGCCCGTAAAGAACCAGAGCCTTTTTCCCCAATTTAAGCCGCTTGGCAACATTAAGGGCTTCTCCTTTCAGATCCTCCCCGAGAAGAACTTCTCTCGGCAACTCCATTAAATGCATGAGCATCACCCCTCAGACTTAAACCTTTATATGGAAAGAAAAGCTTTAAGACTATCGGAACTATTGAGTGTGGTGGTCAAATGAGTCTCTCGGAGTTTTTTTATCACTATTTCATCGAGCCAATAGCCAAGAATGAGGGCTACAATCCGGTTAATACAACAGTTTATGCAGTAATCCTGGGAATTGCGGTCCTCCTGCTTTACAGATTCTTGAAAAAGCTTGGAATACGGATTGATAGCAGGTTTTTCAAGGCCTTAATCCCTTATATCTTCCTAGGCCCCCTGATGCGCTCAATGACAGACCGCGGAATATACCCAAGGACGTATCTGACAGTAAGCCCAGGAGGTTACTTCGTCATTGCTGCCTTTGCAATAGCTTCCCTCTACGTCGTCTGGAGACATGTCGGGCCAGGAGAAAAATTTTATCCTCTCTATCATGATTTTGGATGGATACTTGTAGGGGGCAATCTTTTTGTGCTCCTGATAAACCTCGATAAAATAACCTTTAAATGGGAAGTTCTGGAGTATTTTATCCCCATACTGCTTGTTGCAGAAGCGTTTATCTGGCTCCTAACGAGAAAATTTGAGCTTGTAAGGAGCAACAGCCTTCTATTTTATACCCATTTCTATGATGCTACGACAACCTTCGTTGGACTTCAGTTTTTCGGCTACTGGGAGCAGCATGTCCTCGCGAGGAAAATGATAGGGCTTCTCGGCACTCCTGCGGCCATGTATCTTGAGAAGCTTCTCATACTGCTTCCAGTCGTTTGGCTCCTTGACAGATACTCAGAAGAAGAGGATGAGGAGCTGGTAAACTTCATCAAACTGGCTATATTCATCCTGGGCTTTGGGCCCGGGACAAGGAACCTGCTTATAATGCTCATGGGGGTTTGAAAAATGGAAGAGTGGAATGAAATTGCGCTGGGCATGGCGAAGGAGATTGAAAGGCACGTCATGCCCCTTTTCGGAACAGCGAAAGCCGGCCAGACCGTCGGGAGGAATGTGAGCGGAGATGTAACGAAGTTCGTCGATAAGGTAGCTGAAGACATAATCTTAGGCTATCTCTCCCCGCTGAATGTCAACATAGTGAGCGAGGAGGTTGGAAATATAGACAGAGGCAGTGAATATACAGCCATTATTGATCCTATAGATGGCTCCTACAACTTCGCCGCAGGAATACCTGTATTTGCCTTCAGCTTTGCCGTGTTCAAGCAGAAAAAGCCCCTCTATGCAATGATATACGAGTTCGTGGCAAAGAACGTCTATGAGGGAATCCCCGGCGAGGGGGCCTACATGAACGGACATCTAATCCGCGTTAGAAAGCCTGTAAGGGGAAAGGAAGCCCTGAGCTTCTACACCCGTGGAAGGGGATACGGGCTGATAAGGAAGGTCAAGAGGGTGAGGGTTCTTGGAGCTGTCGCCGTGGAGCTGGCATACCTCGCAAAAGGAGCCCTTGACGGGGTTCTCGACATAAGGAACTATGTCAGACCCACTGATATAGCTGCGGGTGTGATAATAGCCAGAGAAGCGGGGGCAATAGTGGCTGACGGAGAGGGAAATGAGCTCAAACTCGACTTTGATGCGACGAAAAAGACCAATATCATCGCCGTTAACGAGAGATACCTGCTGGATTTAATTCTTGAGGAGTTGAGGAGGAAGTGAGACACGGCAGATTAACGCTGGTTCTCGTGGCTCTGAACGTTGCCGTTTATCTCTTCGAGGCATTTTTGAGCGGCAACCTCATCTGGATAAACACGGCTGTGCTCGCAACTCTGGGTCAGGTAAACTACTACGTCCTTAACGGAGCGTGGTGGCAGCTCATAACGGCCATGTTCGTTCATGTTGGCCTGATTCACATTGCCTTTAACATGTTCTTCCTGTATCAGCTCGGCTCACAGCTGGAGAACATCTTCGGATGGAGGATTCTTCTCCTCACCTACTTCCTCTCCGGCCTCACAGGTAACCTGCTGACCCTGTTTTTCCTCCCGCCCTACACAATCAGCGCCGGCGCGAGCGGAGCCCTCTTCGGGGTTGTTGGAGTTCTCATAATGGCCACAGGAATTCTCGGCGGCAACATAGCGAGCGCGGTTCTAAATGCCTTCATACTCTTTGCAATCAACAGCATCTTCCCGGGAGTAAATGCATATGCACACCTCGGCGGTTTGCTCACAGGAAGCGTAATCGGCCTGTATAAGGGGAGAGAGCTGAAGAGAAGGATGTTTGAAAGGATTTATGGAGATTATCCTGAACCCTGATAACGAAAGATTTAAAAATGGGCTTTGAAAGGTATAAGCGGGTCTGCCGGGGTAGCTCAGCCTGGTCAGAGCGCTCGGCTCATAGGGCCGCTCCCCTTAGGGGGAGCCTGGGAAACCGAGAGGTCCGGGGTTCAAAGCCCCGCCCCGGCACCACAGAAACTTTTGCCAAGCAAAAGTTTCATCAAAGTTCGTAGCTCCTTCTTGAAGTGCGATTAATAAGGGATTTTCTGCTTGAGGTCAATTGTTTTGGACGAGAACTCTTGTGAGTGCTCCTTGTGAAGGGGTTTAACTCTAAAATTGACGCCCGTAGGGCGTCAGAGAAAAGTAACCCCTTTGATAACCTTGGCATTTTGTCCATTGTTCTCATTAAGAACAGGTTCTCAAGGAGGAAAACCTGATCTTCTAATTGCAGAACTGCGGAGAGCTACGAACTTTTGGTCAAGCTTTTTTTATAAAAGCTTGCTCGCGAACTTTGATGAAACTTTGCACTGCAAAGTTTCAGCGCCGCTTTCACTATCGTTCAAGCGTCCTTGACGGATGGCGGAAAAGTCAGCTATGAAGATTAACTTCTCGGTAGGTCTGCTATCCAAAGGGAAGTTTGACAGTGTTTGCTCCTCACAAAGCGCCATAGGAGGTCAAAATAAAAGAAGGCCTCGTTTATTCACCGTCCATTTGCCCAGAACCTCTTCAGATACAGCCTCATCCTCCCCATGTCAACGGGCCTTATGGTTTCCCTCATCCAGTCCGGCAGGTCTTTCCTTACGGACTTCCAGAGGAGTCTGTAGTCGAGACCTACAACAACCCCCCTCTCCTCACTGCCCCTGTGAACCCTTCCGGCAGCCTGAGCGAGCTTTCTGTGGGCCGGCAGGTAATAGCCGTAGTAGCGTCCTTTTCCCGGGAATTTCCTTTCAAAATACCTTATCTGGGCCTGAACTCTGGGCGTCGGCCTAGCGTAGGGGATTCCGACGAGGATTACACCGTTCATCTCATCGCCAGAATAGTCCTGTCCCTCACTGTTCCTCCCGCCCATAACACCGAGCAGAACGGCGCCCCTCCCCCCTGCTTCCTCCTTAAATGCCTTCACAAGGAGATCGTTTTCCTTTGAGCTGGCCCCCCTCTTCTCAACGTAGAGCTTTTTACCAACCTCTTCCTCCATCATAACACCCAGATTTGCGGAGAGCAGACCCTGGAGAACCTCGTAGGAGGCGGTAAATACCCCCACGTTCTTCGGAATCAGCTTCGCCGCCTCAACTATGTATTCGTTTATCTTCCTGTAGGTCTCCAGAGAACGCTCCTCTCCCCTCGTGGAAACATCTCTGGCCACGAGCACCATGGCATTTTCCCTCTTTATCATCCGGGGGAACTTTTTCAGGCCCGCCTCAAGCCCCATGACGTCTCTGAAGGCTTCGAGAGGAGTTAGAGTTCCGGACATGAAAATCGCAGACTGAAGGTTCCGCACAAACTCAAGGGCCTTCGAAGGATCAAGGGCAACGAGCTCAAGGGAAAAACCCCTCTCCCTGCTGATTATGAAGAGATAATCCTCCCTCCCGGCAGTGCTGAGCCACTCAAGGAGGAACTCCCCAACCCTACCCACATAGCTCCGCGGCGGCTTGTTCTTTTCGATTTTGTCTTCTCTTATTGAATCTCCCACCTCGATCATCTCATTCAGGAACTTCACGAGGTGCTTTCCGTTCAGATTCAGAATCCGCATGACGTGCATGAATATGCTCTCAGGGGCAATCGGCGCCTCCTCCACCGCCCTGTCTCTGAGCTTCTCCTCATAGATGTTCTCAAGCCCCTTCATGAAGATGCTGAGGAAGTTTGCTATCTCGTGCTCGTTGTAGTCCTCGGCTTCCTTTATGGCCCTTGAAACGCTGTGGATGCTCAGCTTGTCGCTGAGGGCGCTTATAGCCTGATCAGGCAGGTTGTGGGCCTCGTCAAATATGACGATTAAATCCGAGTAGTCGAGGTCAAAGTATCTGAGAAAGTTCTCCCTTATGGCGGGGCTTATCATATAGAGGTAGCTTGCGACGATCACATCAGCTTTAAAGGCAACCTTCCTTGTGAGCTCATAGGGGCAGAACTCAAGCATCTCGGCATGGTGTATAAGCTCCAGAGGCTCGCTGGGGTTGTTCAGGAAGTAATCCGCCACCTCCTCAAACTCCTCCTTTTTCTTCTTCACGTTCTCATAGTAGGGGCATTTGTTCAGCTTCTTGAGGTTTCTGCAGACTATCATGGCATTGTATGCGTCGGGTGAGAAGGTCTGGATATACTGATGGAGGCAGAGGTCCTTTCTGCTCCTAAGGCCAACGCCCCTCACGGGCTCCTTTCTGCTTATGGCCTTCAGCTCCTCGATGACCCTGTCCATCTGCTTGTGAGTCCTTGCAAGATACAGAACCTTGTAGCCGAGGCTCTTTGCATAGGGCAGAACTCCGGCCAGGACGCTCACGGTCTTTCCAAAACCTGTGGGGGCCTCTATCACGGCGTTCTCGCCCTTCCGAACTGCATCATCAACCAGTCTTATGAACTCCTCCTGGTTGGGGCGAAACTTTTCATAGGGAAAGTACTCACTCATGGGAAAGAGTTTTAATGCCTTGCTTTTAACTTTTCCCCAGGTGGATAAAATGAACGAGAGGGATAAAAAAATCATCGAACACGGATTCTGGGCTCTGATGCTGGCATGGTTCAGCTACATGTTCTTCTACCAGAACCTGCTCCTCTACAGATGGCATCGCGGGCTTCCCCTGCCCTCAAGGCTGCCCTTCATGATCGCTGGAATTCTCGTGGGTCTGGCATACTTCCTCTATAGATGGGACAGGATAACAGAGGAAGCTCCCGCCTCACAGAAGAGTTAGGAAGAAAAGAGGAAATCAGATTTCAGATTTTAAGCTCATGAATGTTCTCAAGAACCTTGACCATAAGCTTAACGCCGGCGTCGACGTCTCTCTCATCAACGACCTCGGTGTTCGAGTGTATGTACCTTGAGGGGACGCTTATCGCTCCCGTCGGGACACCGGCTTTGTTGAGGTGTATTGCCCCTGCGTCGGTTCCTCCGCCGAGGAGTATGTCCCACTGGTAGGGAATTTCGTGCTTCTTGGCCAGCTCCTCCATCCACCTCACTATCGTCGGGTGACAGATGACGGAGCGATCCATTATCTTTATCGCGGTTCCCTTTCCGAGCTGGGTTACCTGCTTGTGTTCTGGCGTCCCGGGAACGTCAGCAGCTATCGTAACGTCGATGGCGAAGCCGTAGTCAGGGTCGATGCCAAAAGCCGAAACCCTTGCACCCCTGAGGCCGACCTCCTCCTGAACCGTCGCCACGAAGTATATGTCAGCATCTGTCTCGCCGAGCTCCTGAGCGGCCTTGACGAGGGTATAGACAGCTATCCTGTCATCGAAGGCTATGCTCACGAGGCGGTGTTTTCCAAGCCTCTCAAGCCTTCCGTCCCATGTGATTATCGTGCCAATCTTAACACCCATCTCCTCGGCCTCTTCCTTGCTTTCCGCTCCAACGTCGATAAAGACCTGCTCCCAGGTCGGAGCTTTGTTTCTCTCCTCCGGTTTCTGGATGTGGGGCGGAACGCTCCCGCCAACGCCGTATATGAACTTCTCCTTGTCAATCCAGACCTTGAAGCGCTGGGCTATCAGCGTCCTCGGGTCAACGCCTCCAACCGGTGCAACACGGAGAAAGCCGTTCTTCTCAATGTGGGTGACCATGAGACCTATCTGATCCATGTGGGCTGCGAGCATAACTTTAGGTCCCTTCCCCTTCTTATGAGCTATGACGTTGCCGAGCTTGTCAACCTTAATCTCGTCAACATAGGGCCTGAAGGCCTCTACAATGACATCCCTGACGCCGAGGAACTCATAGCCAGAAACGCCTGGGGCTTCAACGATTTTTTTCAGCAGTTCATAATCCACCATTCCAACCACCTCGTTAAGATTTCCATCTTAATGCTCGAACGCGGGATATTTAAGGTTTTAGGTAGTGGTTCCTCAGGAAAAGAAGGAAGCGTCTTTTATCCGCCGGTAATCGCCCGCATTACGGATAAATTCTGAGTCCCATCTTATCCTCACTGTTGTCATATATCTCCTCAATCTCAAAGAGATACGCAGGGGTTCTCCTCCAGTCCCTTGGCTTTTTAGGGCGGTGGAATACATCATGAAGAGAGTTGGCATACTCCCATATAGGGCCATCTTCGTGTATCTCCACCCTGCAGCGCAACTCGTAAGATGTGCCCGGTGGTGTAAAGAACAGTATTGTCGCCTTTTTCTCGCCTTCGGACAGGTTTCTCCATGTGTGCTTCTTTGCAAGCTCCAGGGAAATCATTTTGGTAAAATCTATCCTCTCCCTTACGTATATCTCACTGAGAAGGAATTCAACAGCCCTCTTTGGATTGTAAGGGGCTCCAAGCTCCTCCTTCATCTTGGCCAGCGCCTCCGGAAGAAACTCTTCCCTATGGATGAAACCTACACCCTTTATTGAGCCATTTGCTCCCGCTGAACCACAGGTTATCACCGCTGCATTATGCCTCGTGAAGCCTATCAAAGCCTCCGGCCCGAACTTCCCCTCCGCGAGTTTTTTTATTCCAGCCACCCTCTCCTCGAAGGCGTAGCGGATGAATTCCTCTGGTATCATCCAACCACCATTTGGATTTAACCCCAAAGTTAAAAACGCCTTTCGGTTTAATACCTGCCATGGCGAAAACACTACTCAAACTCAATCTCATCCCATGCACATTCCTTGAGAGGCTCAACCGCTTTGTTGCCCTTGTTGAGGTCGACGGGAAGGTCAGGAAGGCCCTCATAACAAACACGGGCAGACTGGAGGAGTTCATGATTCCCGGGAGGAGGGCATTCTGCGTTCCTAAACAGGGAGGAAAGACGGATTTTGTTCTGATAGCGTTTGAAGACCTTGAAGGGAAGGGGGCGATCATAGACACGAGGACGCAGGCGAAGGCCTTTGAGAGGGCACTGGAGCTGAACATAATCCCGTGGCTGAAGGACTGCCGGATAAAGCGGAAGGAGATAACCATCGGAAAGTCCCGCCTCGACTACCTCTTCGAATGTCCGGATGGAGAGATTTACGCCGAGATGAAGAGCGCAGTGCTTAGGAGCGGGGAGAAAGGCGAGTACGCCATGTATCCTGACTGTCCGTCTCTGCGAGGTCAGAAGCATATCAGGGAGCTTATTAGGCTTAGGGGCGAAGGGAATAGGGCGATGATATTTTTCGTGGGTGCTCTGCCGGGAGTTGAGAGGTTCCGGCCGCATGCAGGAGGCGATCCGAAAATAGCGGAACTGCTGAGGGAGGCGAGAGACAGGGGCGTTGAAATCCATGCGTTGAGCCTCGCACTGCTGCCTGATGGAGAGGTTGTTCTTGAGAGGCCCAGCCTTGAGATAGCGCTGAGGGAGGATTTTTAAACTCC
>WAPO01000007.1 GCA_015520705.1 Thermococcus sp.
GAGCCACTCTCCTTCCCCCGAAGTATTTCCTATAACCGCGAGGCTGAGGCCGGCGAAATTGAAGAAGGCTGATCTGAAGAAGAAGTCATAGCTCTCTTCCGCGCCCATCAGCAGGCTGGCAAGAATTCTGGCCTGCTCAGCCGCCCCCCTTGCGGTTCCGGAGATAATGCCGCCGTGCTCTGCGCAGTCGCCTATTGCATAAACGTCCCTTGCGGAGGTTCTGAAATGGTCGTCTATCAGAATGCCTCTGCCTGCATGGATTCCGCTCCGCAGAGCGAGCTCTCTGTTGGGCACTATTCCAAAGGCACATACCTTCAGCCTTCCTGCTATGTAGCCTCCGTCTGTTCTCAGACCCTCTCCATCAGCGCTCAGGATGCTGGTGTTGAGGTAAAACTCGACCCCTGTTTCCTCCAGCTTTTCTCTTATCATCTTGCTCAGTTCTCCATCAAGACCAAGCAGGGTTTCCCTTCTGTGAACCAGCCTCACCCGATAGCCAGCCTTTGCCAGATTTCCAGCGAGTTCAAGGGCTATGAAACCGCCGCCGAGGACTGTTATCTCGCCCTCTTCCTCCAGGCGTTCTCTTATCAGTTTGGCATCGCTGAGGGTTCTGAGGGTTAGGATGTGCTCTGCACCAGTTACAGGAGGAGCTCTGGCCCGTGCACCGGCAGCAATCACAAGGATATCATAGGGAATCTCCCCGCCAGAAGTCACAAGAACCTTTCTTGCCCTGTCTATGAACCTGGCTTCGGTTCCGAGTTTTAGCTCTATCCCCTTTTTCTCGTACCACTCTCTTGAATACGGGAACAGGCTCTCCTCAGGAATGAATCCCGCTATGTAGTGGCTCAGCATCGGCTTTGAGTAGTGAGGGATGCTTTCCCTCTCTATAATGGTTATATCAAAGTCACCTGGGAGCCTCTTAGCCAGCTCCACTCCACCCGGTCCGTTTCCAACTATCACGACCCTCAAGGTTCCACCTCACGGCCTCGCCCTTGGACCTAGGTAGAGCTCGAACTGGTTCTGTATCGTATGAACCGGTGAGCCCGCGTATTCCGGCCTACCCTGAGTGACATCCTCAAGATACTCCACATGGCTCTTTATTGAGGCATAGTGCGCCCTCTCCTGAGCGGCGAGGAAGCCAAATATTCCCTTATGCTCCGGGAGCAGTTTACCGAGGTGAGAATAGATCCGCTCTGCGGTTTTTTCATTGATTAGCGCCACCCTCATGGCATCCATAAGATTTGCAACGGTTTTCACATCCGCGGGAGTCTCGGCGAAGGGTATTCCCTCAGGAACGGTATAGCTGGCATCACCGAAGAGTGTTTCATGGAGCCTCAGCAGAATCTTTTTGTGACCCTCCTCGGCTTTTGCCAGAGTTGTGAAGAACTCTCCCAGAAGCTGGCCGCTTTTAGAGGCAAGACCTTCATAGAACCTCTTTGCATCTTCCTCAGAGGCTATGGCATAGCCGAGTATCTCCTTCGGGGACAGTTTTGCAAGTTTTTCAAGAACATCATCCACATACATCACCGTTTTTGAGTTGTTTATTGAAGTATTTAAACCTCCCCCGAAAAAATAAAAGGTTATGCTTCAGGAAATCCACGCCACCAGCTTTCTGACCCCTTCCCTTAGCCTCTCCTCGTCCTCAGGCAGAGGCATGCCGCGGCTCTCCACGGTTGCGACGTGATCGAACTTGCTCCTTGCTATGAGAGTTTCAATCTTCTTTCCGGCAACCCCTCCCCAGCCGAAGGCGCCGACGATAAGGACGGGCTTCTCATAATTGGCCTTGTCGAGGATTTCATAGAGCGTGTAGCGTATCCTCGGGTGTATCTCTGCCTCGTATGTTGAGGCACCTATTATTATTGCCTCGCTGTCCGGAACTTCGCCGAGGATGTCGCTGACAGCTGGAGCTTCCCTGTCAGTAAATTTATAGATTACTGGATTCTTTCCAAGCTTTCTCAACTCGTCAAGGACGATCCCTATTCTCCTCTCCACAAAGCCATACATGGAGTCATAGATGACGAGAACCTTGTCTTTTGTCGGAACTCCGGCTCCAACAGCTTCGTAGTGCTCGAATATCCTGCGGGGATTGTGTCTCCAGATCAGCCCATGCCCCGGGAGGATTGCTCTTGCTTCATCGACTATGCCGAGCTCCTTGAGCTTTTTGATGTTCTGGACGATATATTTATGGTAGTGCCCGATGACGGTGACGATGTACTTCGTTACATACGGCAGGTAGTTCTTCACGACATCTTCATCGCTGTCGTCTATTGCCTCGGGGATTCCGTAGCCGCCGCCGGCATCGCAGCTAAATATGAGCCTGTCCTCGACCACGTAGGTTATCATCGTGTCGGGCCAGTGGAGCCATGGAACAGTTATGAAGCGGAAGGTTCTGCCGCCTATGTCTAGCTCCTCACCATCCTTGACGACTTTGAAGTTCTTAACAACCTCCTCCCCATAGAAGCCCTGAAGGAGGTTCCTTGCGAAGATAGTGCCTATGACCTGTGCCCTGTAGCCGTTAGCCTCAAGAACAGCCTTCAGTGCACCGCTGTGGTCAGGCTCTGTGTGATGGACTATGATGTGGGTTATCTCCCTCGGGTCAACGAGCTTCTTGAGTTCCCTCAGGAACATCTCAGTGTATTCCTTTTTTGTGAGGTCAAAAAGAACAACAGTGCCGTCGAGCTTCATGAGGTATGCATTGTATGTTATCCCTTCGGGGATGTCCCATGTGGCCTCAAAATAGCGTATTCTGTCGTCGTCAACCCTGATTATGTAGAGCTCGGGGTCGTCCAGTATTTTTTCAACTCTAACCTCTGGCACTTTCATCACCGAACCTATTTAGCTGGGAATAGTAAAAAGCCTTTTCTTAACCAAAATGTTGAGGACAGGATTGGGCAGGATTAAAGAATGAAGTTGAAATTTTGTGCGCTCATCGAAGAGTCCTGAAAACCTCCTCCAGATCAGGCACTTCCCTTATTGGGTATATTCTGAAGAAGATCACCTTTCCTTCCTCATCCACGAGGACATTAGCCCTCTCAGAGAAGCCGTTCTTTTCCCGGAAGAGCCCGTAGAGCTTTGCAACCTCTCCGTGCGGCCAAAAGTCGCTGAGAATACGCAGCTTCTTGAGCCCTATATGCTCCGCCCACGCCTTCTTCGTGGGGACGGAGTCGACGCTTATCCCAACGGGAACGACGTTCAGCCTCTCGAAGCGTTCGTGATTCTCTTCAAGAGCCTTCATTTGCTTCTCACATATCCCCGTCCAGGCCAGGGGATGGAATGAAAGAAGGACTTTCCTTCCTCTGAAGTCGTTCAGCCTGAACTCTTCCCCGTTCTGATCCTTGAGGACGAAATCGGGCGCTTTTTCTCCAACTTCCATAATCAACACCTCGATCAATTTTTGAACCCAGGATGAAAAAAGAAAGGTTGCAATGCGCATCAGAGCTTCTTGGCCTCAAAGAA
>WAPO01000008.1 GCA_015520705.1 Thermococcus sp.
AGGCCGTACTTCTCCTCGATGAACTTCTTGAAGTAGTCTATCCACGGGCAGGGCGGGTAGCCCACGAGAAAGCCCGTCGCTAGGTGGATGACCTCGGCGCCGTTCTTCTTCATCTCCGCCGGGGCGTACTCTATGTTGCCGCCGGGACAGCCGCCGCAGGTGGTGTAGCCCACGACTTCGACTTCCTGCCCCTTGTATATGCTGAACGCCCCCTCGCGCTCCCTTAAAGCCCTAAAGCACTTGCCGCCGGCGCAGGTCCGGTAGCGGTCGCATATAATTATTCCTATCTTCACCATTTTCGGCATCCCCGGGGATTTACAGGTGGTCTTTCACTGCACATGCCTTAAACCTTCTGGTTGGAACAAGAGCCCAAAAACTTAAATCGTAGAGCCCACATACCACAAACAGGTATGTGCAAGTCTCCAATGCGCAATTAAGGATGTTGATGGAAATGCGGCCACTTCAATACTACAAATGGCTGAAGAGAGAATGGGCAAAAGTGGGCCTTATCCTTTCTATTTACCTGTTTGTCTTTGTATTTGTGTTTGTGCGCAATTATGATTTTGTGGTGTTCCTCCTCCTGCTGCAAACACCCATCTACATGCTCCATCAGACAGAAGAATATGTTTTTCCGGGGGGCTTTGATGAGTTTTTCAACACAAGAATATTCAAAATAGAGACCGGAGACGGTCCCTTAAACCCCACTTTTATTTTCTATTTGAACGTTGGCCTTATATGGATAGTCTTGCCCCTGTTTGGACTGCTGTCGCTCGTTAACTATAACTTCGGCCTGTGGATTCCGTATTTCTCGCTGTTTGCCGGGATAGCCCATATTTTACTCTCAATCAAGGCTGGAAAGCTATACAACCCCGGGCTGTTTGTAAGCCTGTCCCTGAATATCCCTGTAAGTTTGTGGTCAATCACTTATCTGATAAATCGTGGTGTTTTGGATAGCTTCTTAAACTTCCATTTTGTAATAGGGCTTGCCATAAACGCTTCACTGCCAATTATGGGGATAGTCCTGCTTAGAGATTACAAAAAGAGCAGTGGAAAGGTTCCTCCTCAGTAGCATTAAAGGCCCTCCAAAGTGTGCTGTCGTTCAAAACCATGAGTTATATCCCATTGAACAAGAAAAGACTTTAAAGCGCGGCTCTGAGAAGGTATTGACGGGGTAAAACTATGTCAAGCTCAAAGGTGTAACCTATGCAACCAACGCGACTCCTCCCGGTTCACCTCTACGTCCTGGCCCACCTAAGGAAGTCCGGTGTCGACTACGCCAAGATGATGAGCAAGATGAGCGAGCTGCCGCTTTCCACGATTGAAGACGCAGTAGGGGACCTGATGGAAGCCGGGCTGGTGGAGCGGGACTCTGGGAGTGCAGTAAAGAGGAGTAAAGCCAGGTTCAAGAAGGCCTTCGAGGTTCACAAGCACCACACATACTACCGCCTCTCACGCGAGGGGGAGCTTTTCGTAAGGTCAATAGACGGGAAATGGCTGAAGGATTACTTTGACTCGCTTCTTCCAGGCGGATGGAAGGTTGTGAGGGCTCTGGCAGAGGCTAAAAACTTTAACGAACTCCCAAAAGACCTCAGGAGCGACGAGATTAGAAAAGAACTCCTCCTGCACCGCTTCATAACGCCCAGCGGTCGGAAGACAGCTTTTTTCAGGCTATTGATAGACTTCCTCGAGGGTTAAGTATTGAGTCTCCCAAAGCCTAAATCCGCAAAGTTTTTAAGTTTTAATTCGTGCATATGCACGAAAATTGAGAACAGGACAAGTCTGTGGCGTTATTTTGGATTCTAAACCTCCTTGATTCCGGTTTAGGCCTTCATTTTTCGTTCTCGTCTGCCCAGTGGTAGCCATCTCGGAGCATTCTAGTTAGATTAGCCTAATCTAATTTTATACTTTTCAAACATCTGGATATTATTTTACAAACAGAAAACTATTTAAGGGGATGTTAGGTTAGCCTACTCTGAAGTTGTTAGGGAAACCTAACTAAAACGTGCAGATATGTACGTGGAGGTGAGGAGATGAGGCTGAGTGAAACGGAACCTGGAAAGAAGGTCCGAGTTAAGGAGATAACCGGGGGGCCAAAGGCCCGCTTCGCAGCGATGGGCCTCAGCAGAGGTGCCGAGCTGAAAGTTCTGAAGAGAGCTCCCCTCGGAGACCCAATAGAGGTCGAAGTACGCGGCTATAAGCTCTCCCTGAGGCTCGAAGAAGCAAAGTTCATAGAGGTGGAGTGAATGGTCCCGCTCGCATTTCTTGACGAGGGGGCAAGGGGAAAGATCGTCAGGATAACTGGAGGTCATGGAATTCTCGCGAGGCTTACAGCAATGGGTTTTGGCCCTGGAAGGGAGGTTAAGGTCGTTAGGAACCAGATGGCCGGCCCCCTCTTAGTGGCGAGCGGAGATGCACAGGTGGCGATAGGAAGGGGTATGGCAATGAAAATCCTCGTGGAGGTGGAATGATGGAAGGCACCTTAATAACACTAATAGGAAACCCCAACGTTGGAAAGACTACGATTTTTAACGCCTTAACTGGCCTGAAGCAGCACGTTGGCAACTGGCCGGGTGTCACTGTAGAGAAGAAGGAAGGGGAGTTCGAGCATGGAGGAAAGAGGTTCCACGTGGTAGATCTGCCGGGCGTTTATGCGCTGACAGCATATTCCATCGACGAGAAGATAGCGAGGGACTTCATAGTCAGGGAGAAACCGGACCTCGTGGTGGACATAGTTGATGCCTCAAACCTTCAGCGCAACCTCTACCTTACACTCCAGCTCCTTGAGATCGGGGCCAACGTGCTGGTGGCCCTCAACAAGATTGATCTGGCCGAGGAGAAGGGAATCAAGATAGACCCAAGGGAACTTGAGAGGGTCCTTGGTGTCTCAGTGATTCCAATGGTGGCCTCAAGGGGAGAGGGAATCAAAGAACTCAAGGATGCCATCCTCAAAAACCTCGGGAGGAAACCGGAGCCTGTGAAGTATCCAAACTTCGAGCCGTACATAGAACGCCTCATAAGAATCATAGGACTTGACGGGCGGCTCGTGAAAGAATACAACCCGAGGTGGCTTGCGATAAAGCTCCTCGAGGGGGACGAGGACGCGAAGGGGATTGTTGGAGGTAGCCCCTTAAGGGACGAGATAATGAGGGAGCTGATAAAAGTAAAAAAGGAACTCCAGAAAAAGCACGGCGACATCGAGCTGGCGCTCGCCGACGAGAGATACGGGATTATAAGCAAAATCGCAGAGAGTGCAATAGTCGAACGCGAGGAGAGGATGACGTTCTCGGAGATGCTCGACGAGGTTCTCACCCACAAATATCTGGGCATACCTATATTCATAGGAGTCATGTGGGCAGTTTTCAAGTTCACCTTCGACGTTTCCGCTCCGTTCAGTGACATCATAGACTGGTTCTTCAGCTGGCTCGGTGATTCAGTTGGAACCCACATCTCAAACGACGCCCTTTCATCCCTGCTTAGGGATGGCATCATCGCCGGTCTAGGCAGTGTCCTCGTGTTCCTGCCACCGATAGCGTTCCTGTTCCTTGCGTTCTCATGGCTCGAAGACAGTGGCTACATGGCGAGGGCGGCCTTTGTCATGGACAGGGTGATGCACCGTTTTGGCCTCCACGGAAAGTCAGTCATTCCAATGATAATGGGCTTTGGCTGTAACGTCCCGGCGATAATGGCCACAAGGACGCTTGAGGACGAGAAGGACAGACTTCTGACGATCCTCGTCAATCCGCTGATGTCATGCAGTGCAAGGCTCCCGGTTTACATGCTCTTCGCGGGGGCATTCTTTGCGGGGAGAGAGGGAACGGCGATAACGAGTATGTACCTCCTCGGAATAGGCCTCGCACTTGTGATAGCATGGCTCTTCAGAAAGGTCATCTTCAAGGGCGAGCCTTCATACTTCATCATGGAGCTCCCACCTTACAACAGACCCAACTGGAGGGCCATAATCGGCGCAACGTGGTCAAGAACCGAGAAGTTCCTGAGGAAAGCGGGAACGATAATCTTCGCGGGAGTCGTGGTCGTCTGGCTGCTCTCCGTCACAGGGCCGGGCGGCTACCTTGGTTCAGAGGCCCTTGAAAACGGTGCGCTGCTCTCCAAGTCTTGGGTGGCAGTCATCGGGCACGCACTTCAACCCCTGTTCAGTCCGATGGGCTGGGATTGGAGGGCCGGAGTGGCGTTGTTCTTTGGCTTCATAGCAAAGGAGGTTGTTGTGGGAACCCTCGGTGTGCTCTACGGCGTTGGCGAGGAGAACCTCCCGCATGTGATAGCGGCGAGCGGAACCTTTACGCCGGTGACAGCCTATGCGTTCATGGCTTTTGTATTGATATACGTGCCATGTGTGGCCACAATCGGTGCCATAAAAGGAGAAGCGGGGTGGAAGTGGGCCCTCTTTGCCGTGGTCTATGAGCTGATACTTGCATACATCGTGGCCCTCGTGATAGTTGGGATTGGGGGTGCTCTAGCATGAAGGGAGGAGTGAGCCCCAAAACCCTAAAGATCACAGGAGCAGTCTTAGGTTTCCTTTACCTAATCTACGGTATCGTTGAAACTCTAAGTTGGTTCGGTAGGGATGTAAGCCTTGGAGTATCTCCAACAGGGGATATCTTCGTTGGTTTTGCACTGCTGACCATAAGCGCGGTCTACTTAACCGGCTTGAAGAGGGCTGCTGAAAAGGACGGGAGGGCGGTTGCCTACATCTACACTGGGGCCATCCTTGGCATGGCTCTCGGTGCACTTGCACTGCTCGTCATGGGGGCGGATGCGATTGAGGCATACCTCCTTCACAGCGAGGACTTCATCGGCTGGAGCCCGCTGGATGACGTGACCTCCTACCTAGTTCTTGGAGTGCTTTCACTTGCTGCATACCTGCCGGTTAAAGATGTCTCAAAGGAACCCCTGAAAGTGAAGGCCTGAGCTTCCGGGCCATGGAGCATCACCCTTTCTCTTTGTTATAAAAAGCAAGTATCAATCTTGTTCATAAACTTCAGAGCGTCACGTTTCTAAACTCCCTCTCCAAAAATGCCCTCTCTTCTTTTTTCAGGGTCTTTTCATCGACCTCCACTATAATCATGGTGTTGTTCATAAGAGAATAATCTTTCAATGATGTCAGAAATTTGAAGACACTGCCAAAACCGTTCTCAATGATTAGGTACTCAACACCATCCAGAAAAACAAACTTCTCCCCTTTTTCATGCATAAATTGCACAATAACATGGTTCAGATACTCAAGCCTTCTGGGATGAATGATATTATCTCCCTCAACTTTGCTCAACCATATAACCGGAGCATCGCATCCAAGAGAACGCCAGTAACCCTCTCTCTTTCGGCTGATGATTAAACTCTTTCTTCCCTTGGAAAGCTTACAGATGAACTCGTCCTTCCCGATTTCCAGTAAAAACAGACCGGGAGTAATATCAAGCTCGGTTTCACTATTCACAGGTCTTGAAAAATCCAATTTAATTCTCACCCTCCCTTTCTTTATCATGAGGAGTATCATAAATATCAGAATGGAACCCACAAACTCTCCAAGCGAACCAGCGATGCTTAGAACAGAGCTGGAAAATCCAATATCTCTAAGAATCTCGCTTCCAACATCGAGAAGAATAAAAAACAATGCCATTGAAACCAGATACTTCTCTTTAATATGCGCACTTTCCATAGAGAAATAAAAAACATAGAAAGTTGCAAAAAGAGCAATGACCAGCAGCACTTCCCCGATATGACCGAGTAACTGCAACATGTTCTTCACGCTTTTACCTCTATCCCTTCAATTTCATGGTTTACCGCCTTAACTACCGAGAATTTGAAACTCTTGTTCTCCCTCGTAACCCTAATCACAGTGGTGGCGATTTCTTCAAGCAATGGCAGGATATAAGGTGCATTCTTCTTAATTAAATCCACGTTGACAAAATATAGTGCAATCCTCCGTTCATCTCCGGTATAAGAGAGTATTGCGCTTATAGTTGTTAATACCTCCCTTTTAGAGCCGGCAAGGAAAAACAATTTTTCAATGCCTAAAACAGGATTAATTATTCGCCCTTCTCCCTTCGAGAGGAGGGGCTCAAAAACCCGCTCGTAGTTGCTTCTCCGAATTGCGGCTTCATTTACTCCAATACGCTCTATGACATGACCAACATTCAAAGTTCCACCTTCTTTAATGACCTTAATCTCATCAAAAAGGGTTGCATCAACACCGCTCATCTCTAAATGAACTTTATACATGTAAAGGGTGTCCAGAACATCATCAATCAGCACGGAATAGTTCATCTCTCTGGCCCATCTCACTACATGATAGAGGCCTAAAGCTGGGCTGGTAGTGGAGTCATGCTCAATCAATACCGTCTCTCCAAATTTAAGACTCTCCCAAACCTTGCGAATAACCTCTTCCATGACAACTCACCGCATTATTTATTCTGGCATATTACTCCCTCCAATTATTTATAATTTACGGTTCATTTTATGAGATAACCTTCATGCATTACGGCCTTTAGTCATCCTGTGAGGTGTTTCTGAAGTTCCCATGCGTTTATTCTCACTTCCTGTCCATACTCCGGAAACTCAATGGACTTAAGAATCCTGAGTGTGACTTCACCCTCCACCATCTCAACGCCAAAAACCCTGCTCATGTCTTCCCAGAGTTCCTTGGCTGTTTTCTCCTTTATTAGATCAATATTCACAAAATACGCTGTGATTCGCCTTTTGTCACCAAGATAAGAACGAATTGCAAGCCCAAAGAACCTCTCCAGCTCACGTGGCATGTCCTCATACATAGCCAGCACCTTTTCAAGTCCGAGCATCACTCTAAAGGCACGTTCGGACTTCATTTCCTCTAAAAGATAATATCCTGATAGCTTAGTAACGATTCAGAAAACAAAACCGGCCTCATATCTCCAGAACGCTCCCAGTTCTCACTTCTACAAACTTCTCGGGATACCTTTTTCTTACGTAGGCCTTTGCGGCGTTACCGGAGCAGTGGGCAGGAGCTATGAACTCGGTTATCTCAGCCAATCTGTCAAGCGTTCTCCGGGACGGGTAGTGAAAGCCGCCGATAACGAAGTGGGCTTTTTCGTAGCCCGAAACCTTAAGGACTGCCCTTGTAAGCCTATCAACGCCTGGATGGGAGCAGCCGACGATGACGGCGAGTCCTGAAGGTGTTTCCACCCCTATCGCATGCTCAAAGTCATCCAACACCCCTGAAGTCCAAACCCCGTCGGTTATTTCCCCCACGTTGTGAACTTCGAAAATGTTCAGCCCCCTGATTTCTCCGCCGGACGGAGCGTAGAGCCTCAGTCCCGGATTCAGCTCTGCTATGTGAGGAAATCCGCCATAGTGATCATAGTGCCAGTGGCTCAGGACGGCGAAGTCCAAATTTTCGAGTGAAACACCGAGAACTTTCGAGTTGTGGGCGAGAACACTCTCCCTAGTATCTGCATCAAAGAGGAATCGGTGCTTCCCCTTAACCAAGAGGCTCCAGCCCCAGTCGTTCAGGAGGCCCTTTGAGGGGACGTTGTCGTTTAGAATGATTAGCCTCATGGTAATCCCCTGTTCCCCGTGGCTTAATTATTCCTTCTTAAAAATAAAAATCAAAAGATCAGTAGGGGTAGTATGTGTAGGGATAGATGCGGGCCCTTCCGTAGACCCACCCCGGTCTCTGCCACGGCGGCAGATAGCCGAAGGG
>WAPO01000009.1 GCA_015520705.1 Thermococcus sp.
AACCTGACCCTTTCCCTGAGGCGTGAGACCTTCGTCCTGCTCGTCCAGCCGCAGTTCGTGCATACAAGAACAACCTCTGTATCAAGAATCCTCCTCCGGTAGAGCTCAAGGATTTCGTCCTTTTCAAGCTCCCCTCCCATTAAAAACTCGCCGCCAATGCTCATGTTGATTCTGGCGAGCATTGAAGGCTCTTTTCTGAGGAGGGTTTTCACCCTCAGAAATCCTTTCTTTATCTCGGTAAGGACATATTCAGCGGCCCTTAAATCGAGCTTGTCATGAAAGAGCTCGTTTAAGGTTTCCTTTTCCACCACCGTTCCCTCAAAAAGCCTCTCTATGCGCCTGATTTTCGCGTCTTTCCTGAGGGCGCCGAAGCGCTTTGCAACGTTCCTCATCCTCCATTTGTATGCCGTGCTCTCCCTCATGGCCTTCACGAGTATGAACTCCATCGCGGTGGGCTCCTGAAGAAGGTAGCCCTTCACCTCCTCGGGATTCAGGTGGAAAGGCGTCTTGAAGACAATGGCATGGGCGTGGCCCCTCACGGCAAAGACGTTTCCATAGCGCATTCTCAGGAAGGAGTAGATAAACCTTCCAAGGGCTTCGTTTGCTCTATTTCCAAAGTCCGCGTGGATTATCAGAGCCTTAGGCGTGCTTTCCACGACGATGTCCCTGTCGGTCGAGAGAACATCTCCTTTTATCTCGCTTACAGCCCTCCTGAGCTCCTCCTCTTTGAAAATTACCTCTCCCAGCAGCTCTTTCCCGCGCTCGAAATCAAAAACCAGCTCCCTCTTAAGCCTCCCCGTCTCCACAGCTACTGCAAACGGGACGGGTATCATCTCACCTTCCCAGCTCGGAATGGCGCTCTCAAGGCTCTTGCTTTCCCTGACCCTCAGAATTCTTGCCTCCTCATCCACGCTGAGGAGAACCCAGCTCCTCCCGTGCATCACGAACTCCATCCCTTCCTCCAGATCCATGACAAAGCTCTCATCGAGGCGACCGATTATATGGCCGCTTTTGACGTCAAAAACCCTGTAGGATACCTCATCCGGGATCGTCGAGAGGTTCTCGTAGTAATATCTGTAGGCTCCTCTCCGCAGATAGAGCATCCCTGTTTCCTCGTCATACCCTACAAGCCGGGCGTCCATCAAGAGCCTGAGAACAGCTTCATAGTCCTTCAGGCTTAGGTTTCTGTAGGGATAAGCCCTCCTCGCAATTTCAAATGGCTCTTCCTTCGGAAGCCTTTTCCTCTCGATGAGCAGGCCGACGATGAAGTGCGCCAGAACATCAAGCCCATCTGTAGGCTCAACAGCTTCGAGCTTTCCCTCAAGGGCGAGTCTGGCTATGATGAGACTCTGGAGGTAGTCCTCAACGTTTGCCGTGATTATGTATCCCTCGCTCACCTCACCGACCCTGTGCCTTCCCCTCCCGATTCTCTGAACGAGCCTGTTCACCTGCCTCGGGCTCATGTACTGAATCACAACATCAACGTCGCCTATGTCTATGCCGAGTTCCATCGAGGACGTGCAGATTAGAGCCCTTATTCCGCCCTCCTTCAGGGCTTTCTCGGCCTGAAGTCTGGCCTCCTTCGAGAGGCTTCCGTGGTGGACCTCGACCGGCTTTCCCCAAGCCTTCAGTCTGTGGGCAAGGATTTCGGCGAACTGTCTCGTGTTTGTGAAGATCAGTGCCTTTCCATGCTCCTCTACAATATCCCACAGAACTCTCAGCCTTGTCGCCACCTCGGGTGGCAGATTGAGCTTTCCGGCAAGTTCATGCCCTTTTTCATCCACCTGGGGATAAAGGACGTGAATTCTGTATTCCTTCTTCCAGCCGGGTTTTACTATCACATCCGCCTTAAGCCACTCCTTTATCTCCTCCTCATTGCCGAGAGTTGCCGTCATGCCGATTCTCTGAAAATCAGCAAACTCTGCCAGGCGCTCAAGTGCCAGGGTGAGCTGGGCACCGCGCTTGTTGTCTGCCAGCTCGGCAATCTCATCCACGATGACAAACTTTAGATTGCTCAGGGCCTTCCTGAAGGATTTCATTGTCAGAACCACTCCCAGAGTTTCGGGGGTTATTATGAGGAGGTGGGGAGGGTTTTTCACCTGCTTTGCCTTTCTGTAGGCTGATGTATCGCCGTGTCTAACCTCGACATTCAGGCCGAGCCTTTTTCCCCACCAGAGCAGCCTGTCGAGGAGATCCCTGTTCAGCGCCTTGAGGGGGGCGATGTAGAGGGCAGAAACTGGTTCGAGGCCTTTCTTGAGGACTGCGTCAAAAACCGGCAGAACAGCTGCCTCGGTTTTCCCCGAACCCGTGGGGGCTATAATCAGGACACTCTTCCCTGAGCTAATCTCGCGGAAGGCCTTCTGCTGCAGTTCATTGAGCTTCCCGAACTTCTCTTGGATGACCTTTCTAAGGAGGGGGTGCATGGTTTAAGGAAGAACCTTTACATCTTTAACCTTTTGGTAGTCCCTATCAAAGGTTGCCAGGGAGAGATCGTTCTCGATGCAGGTCGCCAGTATCGTTGCATCGTTTGGTAGCAGGTTGTATTTAAACATAAGGCTTTGTATAAGCTCCCAGTTCTGGGAGTCGGCGATTTTCTTAACCCCCAGCAGCTCAAGAATTCCACCAATAGTATCGAAATCCTGAAGAAACGGCTCGTATCCATTCTGAGACAGAAATTCCTTAAGCTTACGATAAGACTTTATTCCAAAGGTTCTTTCAGCCTTCCTGCGCATTACGGAGTAGTACAGCTCATTTAATATCGTAGTGCTTATGTACGGCTCTCTTATCCTTATAAGAAGGTCTTTTGCCTGCTTTGTTAGTGAAGTCTCAAAGAAGTAATTGTACAGGATATTTGTATCAAGGAGAGCCTTCATCGATCATCTCCCCGATGTATCTCTCCACGTCCTCGGGGTTTCCCTTCCCCAGCCTGCCGGCGAGCCTCTTAATCATTTCCTCTCTGCTGGCAATCTCTACTATCAGCCGCTCTCCCTCCTTGGGATGAACGTCATCTAGGAGTATTATCTCCCCATGCATGTAAACACCTTTCACCACGCGCTCCATCTTTTGCCCCTCAGTCGTTTTTCGGTGTCGTTGTTTATAACCCTAACCGCTAACTTTATAAACGATATATCTGTCGATATGTCTGGTGATAAAAATGGAGACCGCGAAAAACAATGAACTCTATGACATGGCATACGCAAAGAGGGCCATGCTCGTCGTGGTTGTTCTGCCCCTGCTAGTCATGTACACCGAGGCCATGCTGACTCCAGCCCTGCCGACGATCCAGAAGGAGTTCGCGATAAATCCCAACGACGTGAGCTGGATACTCACCATATACCTCCTCGTTGGAACCGTCAGCGCGGCGATAATGGGCAAGCTCGGCGATATGTACGGCAAGAAGAAGATGTTCCTCGTCGCTCTCGGCTTTTACACTCTCGGCGTCATCCTGAACGGCTTCGCACCGGGCTATCAGTGGCTTTTAGTATCGAGGGGAATTCAGGGGCTCGGAATGGCGATCTTTCCCCTTGCCTTCAGTCTTGTCAGGGAGGAATTTCCGCCGGAGATGGTTCCGCAGGTTCAGGGGATGATAAGCGCCATGTTTGCTGTCGGTATGGTGATAGCGCTTCCCCTCGGCGCATACGTTACCCAGAACTTCGGCTGGCGCTGGACTTACCATTCGGCGGCGCCCTTCGCAGTGCTTATGTTCTTCGTCGCATGGAGGGTTTTGAGAGAGAGCCGCTATATCAACCCCGGAAGGCTCGACTGGGTCGGGGCCGGGCTCCTGACCCTTGGAGTGGTTCCTGCGCTGGTGGCGGTCACAAGAGCACCGACCATTGGTTGGAGAGCAGAACAGACGAGCATACTGTTTGCTATCGCCGTGATAGGCATCGTTCTCCTATATCTGTGGGAAAGGAGAGCTGAGAATCCGCTGCTACCGCTTCATATAATCTCCTCCAGAAACCCGGCTATAGTCAACATCGGAATAATGCTTGCCGCCTTTGGAATCTCCATGATGAGTCAGGCAAACACCTACATATTCCAGATGAAGCCGCCATACGGTTTTGGAAAGACGATACTCCAGAGCGGTCTGCTAATGACTCCCATGGCCGGCGTGATGCTCGTCATCGCACCCCTCGCCGGAAAACTGATGCCAAAAATCGGCGCAAAGCCCCTTGCCATAAGCGGTGCCCTGACGGCAAGTGCCGGCCTTGCGGTGCTCTCAAAATACGCCACACAGCTTTCCCTCTGGCAGTTCGTGGGCATGATAACGGTCGTCGGGGCAGGAATAACGCTCATGAACGTCTCATTCATCAACGTTCTTGTCTTCAGCGTCCCGCCGAGGGTCATGGGGGTTGCAACTGGAGCTAACAGCCTCTTCAGGAACTTCGGCTCGACATGGGGACCTGCCATAGCCGGGACTGTAATGAGCACCTACTACATCCTCGTCAGAATTCCGGGCGTCCCTATGCCGATAAAGATTCCCACCACGAAGGCCTACGAGGTGCTATTTGGGACATCAGCTCTGGTATATCTCCTCCTCGCCCTACTGAGCCTCGCGATAGCCGAAGTTATGAAAGGTGGAAGAATCCACGAGGTCGAAAATGGAGGGGAGAGGGAAGTGGTGGTTGAATGACACCCTCTTCTCCCCTCTCAGCCTTCACTTCCCATAAAACGCCTTTAGGTAGAGCTCCCTTATCTCCTCCACCGTCGGCTCGACAGGATTGAAGAAAATAAGCCCGTCGCGGTAAGCTTTCTCAGCCATTTCATCGAGCTTTGAGACAAAGGTCTCCTCATCCACCAGCTTGCCCAGTGCTGGCACTCCGAGCATCTCGTTGAGCTCTTTGACCACTTCGATGAGGTCTTTGGCGGTCTGGAATCCGAGCTCCCTCGCTATCTCGGCGTAGCGCTTTCTCGCATACTCGCTTTTACTTGCGTTGAACTCCATCACATAGGGTAGTAGAATAGCGTTGAGCAGGCCGTGCGGTCCTATCCACGCCGCCTTGTGGCTCATTGCATGGCAGAGGCCAAGGCGCGCGTTCAGGAACGCTATTCCCGCCATCGTGGCCGCGTAGTGGACTCTGGCCCTTGCATCTTCGTCGCCCCTGACCGAGAGTGGGAGCCATCTATAGACGGTCTTTATCGCCCGGATCGCCATCGCGTCGCTGAAGGGGCCTGCGACGTTGGTCGTGTAGGCCTCGATTCCGTGAACAAGGACGTCCAAACCGGAGTTCCTTGCCACTTCTGGGGGCATAGTTCTCGGAAGCCTCGGGTCAAGGATGGCAACGTCAGGCGCTATATCCGGCGTCACTACGTTGTACTTGATGCCTCCCTTCTTCAGCACACTCGCCGCAGAGACCTCGCTCCCGGCGCCGCTCGTTGATGGCACTGCGATGAGCGGCGTCCTGAGTTTGGGAACCGGTTTGGGCTTTGAAAAGCGGTCTATGAAAGCGATCTCCTCAAAGTTGAGCTCAGGGGCATCGTAGAAGACCTTTAAAGCTTTGGTCGTGTCGATGACGCTCCCTCCCCCGAGGGCCACCAGGACATCGGGCTGGAACGCCTCCCTGAGCTTGGGAAGCAGCTCCTCGCCCGTCTCGACGCTTGGCTCCGCCGGCAGGCCTGCTATCGAGAATAC
>WAPO01000010.1 GCA_015520705.1 Thermococcus sp.
AGCCCAAAGAGTATTCCCGTCTCCAACGGAGGTTTGCAGAATTCGCAGAAGGTCACTTTAGGGCCCAGATTTCGAACATTAAAATTGCTTCGAGTATCCAACCCAACGTAAACTGGAACTACGCCGGAAGTATAGACTGGGTAACCTCTACTGCTTCCCACCTTGGAGAGGGTGGATATCTCGAACTCAAGGGGTTCTATTATTACTACGTGATTGACCGGAATACCGTTGAGTACTACGCCCAAACAAAGCTTCGCGGGGATGTGTCCTCATCGGCGGTTGCAGTTAAGGATCTTGACCTTCGTGTAAGCAGGGGGCACACACATGAGGCAATAGATGATTTCCTTCCGGACGGACACATCGGACCGACTACAAGTTATTATGAATCCCTGACCGTCGAATTAACTCCAGAAGAGGCAGCCAAGATCAGTGCCAGTGCAGGTTATTCCGTAAATACAAACGATGATTACTACTTTAGGATTGATACTCACACTGCAGATCCTAACAGCTACGTGGACTTCCATGCGTATGACTTCAAGAAAAAATCCTGGTGGATTGACTCTCCCGCTTGGGGTCGTTCTTTCTACATGAAAACGGCCACTACTATGAAAACCACATCAACAGTTACCATTACGTATTTCGGGGCTTTCAAATATAAGGCAAGTGGGGAGTTCTATTTCAAAACCCCCAGCGGTGCAGTGATAACAGAATCTCCTGAAGACATAGACATTTCAGTATTTGTCTATCCACCGCATACTGTGTTTCACAGTTAATATACTGATGTCCATATCTTTTTCTTTTTTGAAGTCAATTCCAAGTTAAAGTTTTAAAAATCAGCTCCTATATCGAAAAGGAGGGGGACACTAAATGAGAAAGAATTATAAAGTTGCTTTCATGCTTCTTTTATCTTTTCTGCTGGTGTTAGGTATGTTAACATGGACTCGGGGACATGCTAATAGAAGCCCTTCTCCTGATTCCCCGACACTGGCTCCCGGCACTGCATTAGACATGCTCTACGATGCAAAGCTGGGCAACTTCTCCCTTAAGCCCCAGCTCACATACTGGGTTGATGGTCAAGCCTGCAGGAAACTCCGTCCGGACTGCCGGGTACTGCGCGTGGAGGGCATAGTGGAAGTGGGGAACAGGACGTATCTGGCTTTCTTTGACTTCCAGAACAAGACCCTGAATCTTGTCCCGGCCAACGAAACAGCGGTGAAGGAATACCTCGAGTTTTTCAGAGAACATGGAGGAAAAGTTTTCAGCCACATCTCTAAGGTAAAATCTATCATAAAGACATCATTCGGAGAGAACGTGAGTGTGCGTGAGCTGAATACCACGGGTGTGATCCCGGCTATAGTTAAGGTGGAGAAAGGGTGAAAGCTGAAGAACTAACCTTGACTCACTTTGCGAACTTTTAAGAGGCTTAAAATGAATTCACGGTCAATCTGACTTTTAAGTGTGAGGTGAATCTCATGGGAAGAGATACTGCAGTGATTGTGGCCTTTGTGGGGGCTCTGCTTCTTCTCTCCCCTTTTATACTGTTTTTCACCATTGCTGTGTTCGACACTCTTGGCATAGACAGAATGCTACCTGATCCTCTTTTCTACATCATTGTACCCCTTTTCCCCACGATATTAATCTGCAGTATTTTAGCGCTTGTCATGAAGCTTCTCAGAAAGCCCACCTCATGGATGAAGATGGCCTTAAGCCGAATAGCTCTTATTGCTTACTTTGTGTCCTACCTACTCATGAGTCTTATGCAGGCTAAATGAGGAGATTGAACACCTCTCTGGGGATAACCGTGTCAGACACAGCCCCTCGCTTTTTCCCTGTCCTCCCTCGAAAGCCTCCAGCCCATCGCTCCAAAGTTCTCCTCGATGTGCTCCTTTCTTCCGGCCTTCGGAATCGCCACAACGTTCTTCTCCCAGATTAGGTAGTTAAGGGCAACCTGAGCGGCGGTTTTCCCGTATTTCCTGCCAATTCCTGCGAGGCAGGTGTTTCTGGCAAGGCTGCCCTTCTCAAGGGGTGTGTATGCTATAAGCGCCATACCTTCGCGCTTCATGTAGTCGAGCAGGCCGCTCGTTTCAGGCCATCTGTCCCTGAGCGAATACTTCACCTCATTAGCGACGATTTCGTACTTTTTCATAGCTTCCTGCGAGCGCTTGAGAAGTTCAAGGTTAAAGTTGCTGACGCCGATGTGGCGAATCAGCCCTTCATCAACGAGCTCCTCCAGCGCATGAAGCGTCTCCTCTATTTTCCTGAAGTCATCAACAGGCCAGTGGAGGAGGTAAAGATCTATGTATGTCCCCAGTCTTTTCACACTTGCACGGGCGGCCTTCTTCGCCTCGCTGTGGCCGAAGTGGTTCGGCCAGACCTTGCTGATTATGAACAGCTCCTCGCGCTCGAACCCCTTAATGGCCTCTCCAACGAGCTCCTCCGAGTGGCCGGCACCGTAGAACTCTGCCGTGTCAATGAGGTTTATCCCGAGCTCAAGGCCGTGGCGGAGAGCTTCCACACTTTCCCTGTCATGGGAATAATCCGGTCTTTCCTTTCCGCCGATGCCCCATGTCCCCATTCCTATCGCGGTTACCCTGTCATTTCCTATCCTCTTCAGGTCAGAAACCTCCGGCATCTTTCACACCGGTAGAATTAGGAAATCGAACTTAATTAAACTTTCCATCTGAACGCTAAGATGGACAGAAATGTGGAGGCATCTTTTTAAAGACTCGTATTTTAGTTCGTCCGGTGATAATTGTGGATCCAATGGCGAAGATCTTTGAAGAGGCAAAAAAGAACCCCAAGCTGAAAAAGAAGCTAAAGATAAAAGCGATTTTCTCGCTTGTGCTACTCACAGCGTTCCTTGGTGTGATATTCATAACGATCGGAACCTTCCTCTCGACGAAGCAGGGAACTTTTTTAGGGATGACACAGATGGATTTCCTCAGGCTCAGGGCTCGCTATGGCCTGATTATGATGGCTCTAATAATAATCCACCTTATCATGAACAGAAGCGTAATGAAAAAGGAGCTGGAACTTTTAATGGGTTAAACCTCTTCGAGCTTCTTCCTTATTTCCTCGGTGTTTTTCCGAGTTCCCTCAAGGGCATTCTTGAGTCTCTCGATTTCAACTTTGAAGTTGTTGAGGCTCTTGTTCACCTGATAGAACGCAAACACGAGGACGACCAAGACCTCTGGATTTTGGCGAGTTCGTAAAACGTCACTCCTTTTGTGAGAGAGCTTAAGCAGCCTAATACACACGGGATTTGAAAGTGCCTCGCAAACCGTTGCCAGCTCCCTGCACCATTTTTAACACTACTGTATTCACTTGGAGGGAAATAAGAAAAAGAGATAAAAGCTTTCCGCTCATCCAACTATTGCCCGATATGCGTCTTTACTCAACACCTGGGGCTCGTAGGTTACCCCGCTCAGACAGCCAACTCCAAAGGTTGCAAGGATGAGGATGCCACTTAACAGCACTTTGATGACCTTCTTCATGAACCACCCCATCTCAATTCGGTTATGATTTCCTCTTGAGCGCGGATCTCAACATCACCAGCATGCTGCGGAATTCTATTATCAGGTGAACGGCCACTAGGCCTATCATAATAAACCCAAAGTAAGTGTGAATGAGGGTGAGCGTTTCCTTATCAAGTCCAAGGAACGTCCAATTTAAGGAGTTGGCTATTCTCCCACTCGGTGCAAGGTAGAGACCTATACCAGTTATAGCAAGCACAACGAAAGTTACCGTGAGCAACAGGTCAATAATGCTCCTAACCAGCGCAGAGACCCTCATAGGATCACCTCCGGTGGCATTTGAACCTGCACACATCCATTGATTATCACCCAAAACAAAAACTTAAAGGGGGCTCAACGGCCCCTATAGTATCCCTCATGCTCTTCGCATTCGCCTCTGCGGTGTTCCATTCCCTTTCCGTGCATTTCCATGCCTTTCCTGTTGCCTTTGTTCATTCCCATCATGCGGTGGCCTTCACCTTTCATTCCGTGCATCATCTTTCCGTGTCCGTTGTGGCCATTCTCTCCGCTGAGTATCTCGCTTACCTGTTCCTGCGGAAGCACCTGTGCGGTGTAGCTCACTCCCTGCGCCTCAAGGTTCCTCACAAAGGCCCTCAGGTGGTTTTCGCTGCCAGCCATGAGCCTCGCGTAGACAAACCTGATGTCCTCGTTGTCGGTTTTGGCAGTCCATTCCTGAAGGTCTTTTATGTCGGTCTCCTCTATGAGAGCTCCGACCTTGAGGGCCTCAACATCGCTCTGGCTCCCAGTTTCGATGAGCTGGTCGTAGAGAGCCTGAAGCTCCGGGTTCTGGAAAACTCCCACTTGGTCAAGCGTCTGCGGTGCCGTCAGGTTGTACTTCTCGATTAGGCCGAGCACAGCTTCCATGTGCCTCTCCTCGCTCTGTGCAATCATCTCAAACACCTGGAGGCCTGTCTCGTTGTAGAGTGTCAGGTAGATGTCCCTTGCGAGCTTCTCCTCCTCGACCATGTAAAGCAGTCCGTTTGCTTCTTCCTCGCTGAGCGGCGCGTAGTAGTCGGTGTAGCCGTTCTGATAGGACTGCTCTGCCTCCGGGTTCGGCCCGGGGCTTCCGCGGTATGCTGCAGCACCTCCAACCACAAGTCCAAACATGGCCAGCACGAGCAGGCCAATTCCAATCAATTTCTTTCTCATGTTTCTTCACCTCTACATGTGTAACTTCAATATTACATATGCATGCAGAGTTTATAAAGTTTTCGGTTGGACGGGTGGGAAGGGACATAATGCCGGATTTGGTATTTACTGCTGTATCTTCCCCTCTTTATGGGATTCAGTGAAGAACAGGAAAAAGAACAGGGATAGGGGCTTCAGGCCCCGAATTTCTCAGAGCGGTTCATTAAGTCCATCATCACAGGAACTATGTCGTGGCCCTTTATCCTGCCGAGGCCGCCGCGCATGCACTCGCGCTCGCCGGAGGCTTCCGTATGATCTGCCCTGACGCCGCCTCCGGCAATGAGAACAGGAACAGGGTCGCCGCTGTGGTTCATAACCTCGCAGGGCGTGCTGTGGTCGCCGGTTATGGCAATGACGACATCTTCAAGGTTGATGTGCTCGATGATGTAGCCTATCATCCTGTCGGCCTTCTCTATCATCTCGGCCTTGAGCTTTGGATTGTTGTCGTGGCCAGCAGCGTCGGTCGGCTTGAAGTGGAGGAAAACGAAGTCATAGTCCCTGAGAAGCTCAACAACCTTCTTGGCCTTGGCCATCTCGTCGGTGTTGTACTCGCCAGTCGCTCCCTCTGGAGTGAAAACGTCGAAGCCTATCGCCCTCGCGACGCCCTTCACAAGGGAAACGGCTATTACAGCTCCGGCCTTAACCTTCCACTGCTCCGTGAACTTCATCGGTATGTCCGGATAGGTGCCGGCACCCCTTATAAGCAGGTAGTTTGCAACGGGCTTCCCTTCCTTCCTGCGCTTCTCGTTGATGGGATGCTTCTCAAGAATCTCCTGAGCCTGTCTGACGAACTCCTCAAGAATTTCGGCAACTTTCCTGCTCTCCTCGTCCTCCCAGGTGAACCTGTGCGGCGGCTTTCCCGCCTCGTGAGGGTCGTTCTCTCCGACCCTGTAACCGGAAGCCATGCCCTTGAGAACGAGAACAGCCCTGTGGCCGGTAGCTCCAACAAATATGAACTCGACAGGTATCTTAACGTTCTCCTGTATTGCCTTGGCCAGCTCATGGGCCTCCTCAGTGCTTATCCTGCCCGCGCGTCTGTCGGTTATTATCCCGCTCTCAATGGTGGCGAAGTTGACACGAAAAGCTAAATCATCCTCGCTGAGGTTCAGCCCAACACCAAGGGCCTCAAGGAACCCCCTTCCGCGGTAGACCTTGTAGGGGTTGTAGCCGAATATGCTGAGATGTGCCGTGTCGCTGCCAGCAGGCTGTCCGGGTTTAATTGGATCCTGCTGGCCGAGTATGCCCATCTTTGCCAGCCTGTCCATGTTCGGAGTTTCCGCATATTCGAGAGGTGTTTTTCCACCAAGCTCCTTTACCGGTCTGTCACCGAGGCCGTCAATGATTACCAATATTCCTCTGCGTTTCATATGTATCACCTAAAGGGAGTAGCATCTTGATTAAAAAACCTTTAGGAAAACTTTTTAACGCTGCAGCATTTCTCCCAATGGAGGTGGGGGGATGAAAATACTGTGGGCACCATGGCGAATCGAGTACATACGCTCACCCAAACACGACGGATGCATATTCTGTGATTTCCCGAAGGAGAACCGGGATAGAGAGAGACTCATTCTCTACAGGGGAGAGCATGCATTTGTTATTATGAATAACTACCCCTACAACCCCGGTCATGTCATGATAGCCCCTTACAGGCATGTTGGGAGATGGGAGGATTTGAATGATTCGGAGCTCCTTGAAATCATGAAGCTCTCCCAGCTGGTGATAAAGGCCTTGAAGAGGGCCATGAACCCTGATGGCTTCAATCTCGGCGTGAATCTTGGAAGGGTTGCGGGCGCGGGAATAGACGACCACGTGCACCTCCACGTCGTCCCGCGCTGGAACGGCGACACGAACTTCATGCCCGTCGTGGATGATACAAAGGTCATACCGGAATCGCTTGAAGAAGCTTATGACGAGCTTAAAAAGGCGATAGATAAACTCTCTAAAGACTAAATTTCGATCTCCTTTAAAAGCACCCTCTCTTTTTCATCCCATGACTCTTCTTCAATTTCGATTATTACCGTTCCATCATATATAATGGCGTAATCCCTCAGGGCGTGCAGGAGCTTAAGGAGGCTGTTAAAGCTATTGTATATCCGCAGATATTCGAGGCAGTTTATGTAGATGACCCCGGAGGAGCCTTTTTCCATGGCTTCCCTCATATATCTGACACACAGCTCACTAATCAGTGCCAGATTTGTAGGGGAGATGGCTTTTTCCATTGGTGCGTTTGTTATAATATAAACATTCCACTGTTCTGGATACTTGTATTCTCTGACAAATGCCAGAACTGGGAAAGATTCAAATTTAGCGAGAATTTCCCGCGCTTTTTTCTTGTTTACTATGCTAACCCTCTTTAGCCCTTTTTTGTTTGCGGTCTTTTCAGGGATTATAAGCTCAATCCTGCTTCTTATGAGTCTTGAGACATATATCATCAGGAAGATTCCAATGAGAAAACCGAGGGATATATCGAGAGCGCGGAATTCCAAGCCCGCTCCCTTTGCGAAGGGATAAAGAATAAGAGTAGCACCCATCGAGGAATAAAACAGTCCGAATCTCCTGAAATCTTTCTCTCTAGAGGAGAATTGAATCATAACACCAAGAAGGATCAGTACGTATCCGTATTGAGCGGTGTGGATAACATTCATAAACCGTTTTAATGATTCCCCTGAAAAGAATGCCTTTCCAAGGATTTCGTAAAGGGGATTGAGAAATAGCATCAAGGGAAGCCCCGCAAGGTATGTAAGTCCTTTCGGTTTTCTTGTATAGACCAGCGAAGAAACCCCAATTGCCATACAAACACCAGAGAATCCCAGGAATATCTTCTGAAAGAAATAGGGTTCGTCAGGAGCAAGCGCCGCAAGAAAGAGGAACCACCCGAAGGAGTGCATCAAAAGTGCCCTGCTTCTCTCTTTTAAAGCGACATAAACTGCATAGATGACAAATGGAATCCCCACGAGTATGCCCATGAGTTTAAATAGATCCCCATATTCAATCATCTTATCCCACTAAGGTTTTACTGACACTTCAGATTTTTAATACTTACTTCCCATTATCTGGCAAAATGATAATATTAAAGCCAGAATTCTAACATTTTCACATAATATCAAAAATGAGCGCACTTTTCTGTTCCGGAAGGCATGGCACTGCTTCTAACTTATCTCTCTTTCACAAGCTTCTTCCACCTCTCCCTTGTCCTTTTCCAGCAGCCTGGCGGCATGAGCTCGCCTTCCGGACAGTAGCCAATCTGGATGCAGCGCGGCCCGAGCTTCGCCCACTTTATTATCGGTCTCAGCTCCTCATTCTTCGCAATCTCCTCCAGCATCTTCCACGCTATCTCCCGTATCTCCCACTGGGCCCTCTCGCAGGCCCTCAAACCGAGGAAATGCTTTAGCTCGCGAAGATTCATCGTAACGACGATTTTCGTCCTGACGGCCTGAGGGAGGATGAAGCGCGCGTCCTCCCGGTGCCGGCCGCGCTCGATGCTCTTCCTGTATAGCTCGATGCTCTTCTTCATGAGTTCCTTCCACTCAGCGAGGAGCTCGGGGTCTTCCTTTATCCCGTCAGGGATCACGAAGGTCTTCTCAACATCATCTGGGTTTAACAGGATATAGCGCTGGCTCTGCTGGGTATAGCTTGCGAGCCTGTGACGGACGAGCTGGTGACTGCAAACGCGAGAACAGCCCTCTATCGCAAAGGTGAGCGTCGCGTGCTCAAGAATCGACTCATGTCCGTAGCCGAGAATCCTGGGGAGGTGCATCTCAACGTCTCTCTCGCTCATATGTTCAAAGGCATCCGTGCTCCAGCCCTCCCAGTAGCTTATCAGTGCTGCCCATGTGACAGTTTCAAGGGGATTTTTTGTATAATTGACAAGAGTTACCCTGATTCTGTTATCCATCTTGCCCACCGCTTGAAGACCTCATGAGTGTTTATAGAACTTGTCCCCAAGGCCCTGGAGGGATGACAAGCTCCCGCTATTCCAGCATTATTTCCGTCAACTTTCAGGACGATTCTCTGCCCATAATCCATTGCATTTGGAAAGTTTCAGCCCAATATATCTCAAAACTTTTCGCTTTTTTCAAATATTTTCTGACGAAAGGATTATTAAAATCAAAATCCAGCTTTAACCGGTGATGCACATGGTGGTTAGCCTCGCAGGAAGGGATGTTATCTGTCTGCAGGACTTCACGAGGGAGGAGCTTGAGACTATTCTCAAGACGGCCGAGATGATGAAGATATGGAACAAGATTGGAAAGCCCCACCGCGTTCTTGAGGGCAAGACTCTGGCAATGATATTCCAGAAGCCCTCGACCAGGACTAGGATTTCCTTCGAGGTCGGGATCTACCAGCTCGGCGGCTACGGCCTCTATCTAAACGCCCAAGATTTACAGCTCAGGCGCGGCGAGACAATAGCCGATACCGCTAGGGTTCTCAGCAGGTACGTTGACGGGATAATGGCTCGTGTTTACGCCCACAAAGATGTGGAAGACCTCGCCAAGTACGCGAGCGTCCCGGTCATAAACGGCCTCAGCGACTTCAGTCATCCGTGCCAGGCTTTGGCAGACTACCAGACCATACTTGAGAAGAAGGGCAGGATTCAGGGCGTTAAGGTTGTCTACGTTGGAGATGGAAACAACGTCGCCCACTCCCTCATGATAGCCGGAACCAAGCTCGGAGCTCACGTTGTCGTTGCAACGCCAGAAGGCTATGAGCCCGACCCGAAGGTCGTCAAGTGGGCCGAGGAAAACGCAGCAGAGAGCGGCGGCTCATTTGAGCTCCTCCACGACCCGGTTAAGGCAGTCAAGGACGCTGACGTCATCTACACGGACGTCTGGGCGAGCATGGGTCAGGAGGCTGAAGCAGAGGAGAGAAGGAAGATATTCAAACCCTTCCAGGTCAATAAGGAGCTCGTAAAGCACGCCAAGCCGGACTATATCTTCATGCACTGCCTCCCGGCTCACCGCGGGGAAGAGGTTACAGACGACGTCGTTGACAGCCCGAACAGTGTCGTCTTCGACGAGGCCGAGAACAGGCTCCACGCCCAGAAGGCCGTCATGGCCCTGGTTATGGGTGGCATTAAGGTTTGAGGGCTTTTTCTTCACTTTGTTTTCCTTCTAACACTTGGCCTTCCCTGAAAGTCAGTTTTTATGGGGGCGGTTTGTGAAAGTCCCCTTTCATAAAAGTGGCAGTTTATGAAAACGAATTTCCACAAATGGGGCCTTTTGTAAAAGTGGGCTTTCACAAACGGCGAACCTTTTAAACCCTTCCCCCAACTCCCAACCATGCTCGAAAAGCTCTTCAGCCTCGGCTACTCAAAGACCTTTGCGGAGAGGTATTACGCCCTCTGGGGCGAGAGGGCTTTAGCAATAGCCGAGGCGATGGAGAAGCCCCTGCCGAGGTGCTTCCGCGTTAATACACTCCGAATAGAGGTTCCAAAGCTCACCAAGCT
>WAPO01000011.1 GCA_015520705.1 Thermococcus sp.
TTTCGTGTGCACCTTCAGAATCTCAAGTCTCCCTGTGAAATCCGGCAGAGGAACCTCTATCAGCCTGTCGAACCTTCCGGGTCTGAGTAAAGCTGGATCGAGTATGTCGGGCCTGTTTGTTGCCGCGATTATTTTCACATTTCCTCTCGCGTCAAAGCCATCCATTTCCGCTAACAGCTGCATGAGTGTTCTGTTTACCTCCCTTTCGCCGCCTGTGGTCTCATCCATTCTCTTTGCGCCGATTGCATCAATTTCGTCTATGAATATTATGGTAGGAGCTTTTTCCTTTGCGAGATCAAAGAGCTCGCTCACAAGGCGGGCGCCCTCTCCGATGTACTTCCTCACGAGCTCGCTTCCGATAACCCTGATGAAGGTTGCATTAACTTCATTTGCGAGGGCTTTTGCCATAAGGGTCTTTCCGCATCCCGGAGGACCGTAGAGCAGAACGCCCTTCGGCGGCTCAATACCCACCTTTTCGAAGAGATCCGGATGTTTAAGCGGAAGTTCGATGGCCTCCCTGAGCTCTTTGAGCTGTTCTTTGAGCCCTCCTATATCCCTGTATGTGACCTGGGGTCTCTCTATGACTTCAAATCCAAGAACCCTGGGGTCCTTCTGGCTCGGGAGGAGTTCAATTACTGCCATTGTTCTCTGGTCAAGGGCTACCCTTGCCCCGGGTCTGAGTTTGTCCCTCTCTATCCATGGAGCGATCCTGACAACGAATCTCGGCCCGTTGAAATTCTGGACAATTGCCCTGTCGTCATCAAGAACTTCCAGCAGAGTCCCTGCAAAGTTGGGCGGTTGTCTCATCCTCGACATTTCCATTCTAAGCCTTGATAGCTCCCTTTCAAGCCTCTCCTTGTCTGCCTCAAGGGTTCTCACCTGAAGCTCAAGCTGTCTGATCCTCCTCTTTAAATATGTAATGTAATCATCATATTCACTTGATGACTTGAAATCCACCTCATTGATGTCGCTCACATTCTTCACCTCTATACTCTTATACTCCATACCTCTATGTTAGCCTCTCCTAAACTTCCTTTTAACTCTATTCATGTTCACAACTGAAAGCTTTATATCCTTTTGGGAGGAGGAGTTTCAGCAGAGTAGCTCTTCACGAAATTTTTATAACCAGAAGCGCACAAAATTATGTAAGGGGAGGGATGCAGGTTCTAATCATGGGGTGAAGTTTAATGCGTGTAGAAATAAAGCTCAGGCCGGCAGAGGAAAACATGATTCTGCCGTTCAATTACAACTATCAAATTTATGAACAGCTTATTGACAAAATAGCCATAGCTTCTCTTGAGCTTTCAAAAAAGGTGGAAACCAGCCACGTTGATTATTTCACGTTCTCAAGGATAGTCGTGCGTAAAAGGGAGCTGATTCCGGATAGGGGCATTAGAATACTCTCTGACACCGTATCTTTGTATGTGTCCTCATCGGTCGGGGAGATTATAAAGGCGATAGTGGAGGGCTTCAACGACAGTCCAATACTCAAGATAGACAATATCTCCTTTATAGTTGATGACTTTAAAGTTCTGAAGGAGCCGAGAATCAGAGATGGGGCTCTTTTTTCCACATTGAGCCCGGTGATGGTTAGAACCGTCAAGATAAGCGGGAACAAGATGAAGATATGGGATCTCTATCCGAATGAGGATGCCTTCTTTGAGAGGCTCAGGAAGATAATGCTCATGCGCTTTTCCGAGCTGAACGGCAGAATGCCCGAAGACAGGGAATTTTCGCTGGATGTTATAAAATTCAAGCCCGTAAGAATCCTCGTGAGGGACACGTATTACAGGGGCTCCCTGATGGTTTTCAGGTATTACGGTTCTCTTGAAATCGCCCGCTTTGGCTACGACAACGGCTTTGGAGAAAAGACGAAGTATGGATTTGGAATGATCAAGCTGATAGAAGAAGGGAAATGATGCCGAGGAGGATTTCTATCCCCCACACGATGGCAACGAGCTCATACTCCCTGACTCTTTTTGCCCTCATGATCATGCCGAGAAAGCTTGGATAGGGGGGCGCTTTTAGTGTGCCGTCCTCCAGAACCTGTGTTCTTCCAATACTCCTGCCGGCAAACCTTATCCGTGTTTTGAGGAGAAAATCAATGGCATGGGGGATCAGCAGAATCGCAGTGAAAATCTCGGCTTTCCCCATTATCCCCACAATGCCGATGAGTGCTCCGAGGCTCAGAGTCCCTGTATCTCCGGGGAAAACCCTTGCAGGGTAGCGGTTCCACCAGAGGAACCCCAAGGCGACCGCACATCCGGTAAAGGCCAAGATTCTGGCATCTCCTGATGTGATTAGTCCGAGGAAGAAGAGTATTATCGCAGAAGTTCCGACCTCCAGCCCATTGAAGCCTGCGAGCATGTTGACGAGGTTTGCGGAGCCTGTTATGAAGAGGACTGCAAAGAGATAGTACAGAACTCCGAGGTCTATGGAAAATATAATCAGGTTGAGCCGCCCGCTGAGGGCAAGGGCCAGCACGGGGGATGAAGCCAGAAGCGACAGCAGAACCTTGTGCAGCTGCCTCATGTTCGTTAAATCGTCGATTATTCCAACAAGCCCGAAGAGGAGGAATATGAGGAGAGCCCTTGATACATCACCATTCAGCACAGGAATCAGCGCCACGGGGAGGGCTATGAGAATCGCCAGCCCCCCCATTTCCGGAACCTCGGGCAGATTCGGCTTGTGGATGTCCTTTCCGATTATCCCTGCTTCTGTCATGAGCTTGGCTATGTAACGCGTGAGCACGAAAGAGAGCAACAACCCTATAAATGCTGGAATTAACACCATAACACCCTCAAAGAAAAAGTGCACGACATTAAATAAATCCTTCGGTGAAGGCGATGATAAAGCTGGTGGTGCTTGATTTTGACTATACGCTGGTAGGGAGCGAAATCGGATTCTATGAGGCGAAGGCACATAAAAAGGAGGAGTTCGAGCGCAGAAATCTGTGGAGAGTTGCTGAAGGGCTCACTCACGAATATGGGAGCATTTTCAGGGTGGCAGAAGAGCTCAAGATGGATGTGGAGGATGTTGAGAAGGTGGCCGAGGAGATAGAGCTTGAACGCATGAAGGCGAGCTACCTCATTGAAGGTGCCAGAGAGCTGCTGAGCTTTCTGAAGCAGAGGGGCATTAAGATAGCGCTCTTGACGGGCAACTGCAGAAAGGCCGTGCTCTATGCCCTTGAAAGACACGGGATTGGCGGTTATTTTGATACCGTGCTCACGAGGGACGGATGTGCTCCTGAGGACATGAAGCCCAGCCCGAGGTGCTATCTGAAGCTTTTGGAGGAGCTGGGGGTCAGAGAGGAAGAGGCCCTTCTGATAGGGGACAGCGAAGCTGATCTCCTCCCCGTGAAAAGCGTGAGGGTAATAGTCGGCGATAAGGTTAAAGGGGACTACAACGTTAGAGACCTCAGAGAAGCAGTGCGCCTGCTAAAGAGGCTCACGGGTGAAGTGAATGGACATCAGATTGGCGATATTCGATCTTGACGGGACTTTGATCGGGGCTCTCACAGACTTTCAGCAGATAAAGGAGGAACTCAAGGAGAGACTGCTGCAGATCGGGATAAGCAGGGAGGTCATAGGGGATTTAACGCCGATGTATGAAAGCCTCTTCAGGATAGCCAGGGAGACAGGGAGGGACTTTGAGGAGCTGCATCGCCATCTGAGGGAGCTGGAAGTCGAGCGGATGAATGAGAGTTACCTCTTCGAAGGAAGCCGGGAGGTTCTGGAGTTCCTAAGGGACAGCGGGATAAGAATGGCCATCATGACGAGGAGCTGCAGGGAAGCTGCGGTAAAAGCCCTTAAAATGCATGGAATCCTTGATTATTTCGACCTGATAGTTGCGAGGGAGGATGTTCCAGTTGAGGAGCTCAAGCCCAACAGGGGCCAGCTGAAAAGGGTTCTTGAGCACTTTGGAGTGCCGCCGACAAAGACCCTCATGATTGGAGACCACGGGTATGATATCGTTCCGGCAAATGAGCTCGGCGTCCTTAGCGTTATGATAACCTCCAATGAGACAGGCAGGATGAGCTTCTCCATTGATGCACAGGCCACATTTGAGGTTCCAACGATGAAAGAACTTTTACCGCTGCTTGAGAGGCTGCTGAACGTTTATGTTGTTGTCCCGGCTTACAACGAGGAGAAGACCATCGGGAAGGTTCTTGACAGCCTGCTGGCTTACTTCAAAGCAAACCACATCGTGGTGGTTAATGACGGTAGCAGGGACAGAACCGAGGAGATAGCCCGGTCGAAGGGTGTGAGGGTGTTGAACCATCTCGTCAACAGGGGCCTCGGAGGGGCCCTTGGAACCGGCATTTCATTTGCCCTGAGGAAAAAGGCGAGGCTCGTTCTGACCTTTGATGCCGATGGACAGCACCTGATAACCGATGCGCTGAGGGTCATTAAGCCCGTCGCTGAAGGAAAGGCTGATTTTGCAGTTGGCTCCCGGCTGAAGGGTGATGTCAGTCAGATGCCTGCTGTAAAGCGGTTTGGAAATCTTGTACTCGATTGGGTAACTGCTCTCTTTGCAAGGAAATACGTTAGCGACAGTCAGAGCGGTCTGAGATGTCTGAGCTATGACTGTGCCTCCAGGATAAGGATAACCTGCGACCGCTATGCGGTCTCGAGTGAAATAGTTATTGAAGCTGCCAAACACGGCTGCAGAATTGTTGAAGTCCCAATCAGGGCGGTTTACAGTGAATATTCAATGAAAAAGGGGACGAATGTTTTTGAGGGTGTTAAGATAGCTTTGAACCTGCTGTTCGATAAGCTGAGGTGATGGAGATGTATGCCGTTCAGTATATTGCACTGGCGATTGCCCTCTCCCTCATGGTTTATGTTCTGGGCAAATACGGTAAGGGGGAGTTTGACTGGGGCGACCTTGTGTTCTGGGAAGGGCTGCTTCTGGTCATGCTGGTTATTGCAGTCTTCCCTGTGGAAATTGCAGTTGAGATTAAGAACATCCTCGGTCTTGGCAGAGGCCTGGATGCACTCTTCGTGGCGGCTATAGGTATAGCCTATCTCATGATTTTCAGGGTGTATCTGGCGGTTGACAAGGCCGAGAGGGAGATAACTGAGCTAACACGGAAGATAGCGATCGAGCTTGAGGAGATAAATGAGAGGCTTAAGAACATGGAAGAAAAGCTCTGAGCTTATTCAAACAGCTCCTCAAGGAAAAGCCTGACCCTCTCCTTCGGCAGTTTGAACTGCCTTATCTTCACTATGCCTTTTTCTTTGGCTTCCTCCAGCAGGATTTCCGTGGCCTCATTGGGGTACATCTCCTCATAGACAATCTCCTTTATCCCGGCGTTGATTACAATTTTGAAGCATGTATCGCAGGGAAAATGGGTGACGTAGAGAGTTGCTCCCTCAAGGCTTATGCCCTTCCGGGCTGCCATTGCAATGACGTTCTGCTCGGCGTGGACGGCTCTGTGGCAGTGGCCATCCACCACAAGACAGCCAGCATCTATGCAGTGACTCATCCCCCTGGGCGCTCCGTTGTAGCCCGTCGCCAGTATGTAGCCATCCTTAACGGCCACAGCTCCAACGCGAAGTCTTGGACAGGTCGCCCTCAGCGAGACAAGCTTTGCTATGAGCATGAAGTACTCGTCCTTGGTGGGGCGGATTTTCTTTATCCTCTCGGCCTTCTCTTTATCGAGGACTATTTCAACTTCCATATGCATCACTTAAGAATGTTCCTTATGCTGGCTCCCTCAACCGCGAATATTATCCTGAGTATCCTCTCGTCATATGTTGGGTGGGTATCCATGATGCCCTTCTTCTGCTTTCTCTCTATGGATGGTTCGATTCCCGGCAGAGCGCTCTCCTTAACATGTGCCCTCAGATCTTCATAATACTTCAGCTCCTCAAGGGCTTCCTTAAGGCTGAGAGGCCTGTCTAAAAGGCTGAGTGCGGTTTCATCTGCTTGGAATTCCCTATCGTTGAAGAAGTTTACACGCTCGATCTCATACATCGCGTAAAACATGATTGAGATTACCTTCGCAAAGAGGCTGTGGGATAGGAGCAACGCAACGGCCATTAGAAGTATCATCAAATATCTTGCATAAACCACGAGTGGAAACAGGAGGGTATCCCTGTTTTTAATATGTCCAAGTTCATGGGCCGCAACGCCTAGTATCTCATCCTTTTCAAGAACCTCAAAAAGCCCCATGGAGAGAACTATTGAGTTTCTGAAGGAGTATGCATTGGGTATATAATCATCGAGGAGATACACATTGGGCATACGGATTCCTGCTTTTTTTGCCATCCTTGCTATACTCTCATAGAGCCACGGCATTTCCTTCTGGTCGAGCTTTATGTGCCCCTCCTTGAGGCTGTGGGTTGAAATCCATAGATATACAAGAGTTAGGGCCAGAATGGAGCCGCCTATAACTTCAGCACCGGCCCTGCCAAAATATCTCAGGATTACCAGCATCTGGAGGAGCACAATCAACCCCAGCATCAGCATCACTTCTTTATTTTGGATAGATAGGCAAAGGTGGCTTCCTTAAAGTTATTCATAAGGGCATCGAGAATGCTCTCAACAACTTTCTGCTCGAATTCCTCCCTGGTTGCTGTGATGGTGTAGACATATCTCATTCCTCCCCTTCCTTTTTCGACCCTTCTTTCGAGAAGCCCCCTCTCGCAGAGCCTGTTCATCAGAATGCTGACTGTGGAGCGCCTCATCTCAGGGTGCCGTCCTTTGATGCTCTCATAGACTTCCCCGGCAGTTGCCACCCTAACCTTCCACATGTATTCCATAATCTCTGCTTCCAGGGGAGGAAGAACAGCTCTTATGCCCTCTTCCGTGAGCTTGAACTCATGAGGTTCCATTATCATCACCTGTTTAAACTTTGGAAGCGCCTCTAAAAAAGTTTTTGTCTATAGATGATGGTGCGGTGGCCGGGATTCGAACCCGGGTCACCGGCTTGGAAGGCCGGTGTCCTAGACCAGGCTAGACTACCACCGCTTTGAGAGAATGGTGGGGCGAGGGGGATTTGAACCCCCGACACCCGGATCTTCAGTCCGGCGCTCTCCCAGGCTGAGCTACCGCCCCCTGTGCCCAATGGATAGGGTAGAGCGCAGATTTATAAATCTTGCGGTGGCTACGCTTAAAACATTAGAGCCTCGGCTTAACCGCGTAGACAGTCCTGTCCTCACCTATGCCCTCGATTAAACCGCGATGCCTCCTTACACAGCTCTCGCACTCGCCACAGTGTATCGGCTTTCCGTCTTGGGTGAAGCCCTTCGGCATGTAGCAGGAGTTGGAGTACTCGTACTTTGCGTCCAGCTCCTTCAAAAGCCTCGCGATGCCCTTCTTGTCGAGGTCTATGAGCGGGGCGATCACCTTAACCTCCGCCATAGTTCCATAGCGGAGCATCCTGTTCATCCTCTCCACGAACTCCGGGGTGTTGTCCGGAAAAGTCGTTCCTTCCTCCGCGTTGAAGCCCACTATGATGTCCCCGCCGCCGAGGGCATCTAAGAGGGAAGCCGCGACGCCTATGAGGACGACGTTTCTTGCTGGAACCCAGACGCTCTTGGCCGTTTCCTGCGCAATGCTCATATCCTCAAGCTCTTCAGCCGAAACCTTCGGCGTTTCTCCGCCGACTAATGTGGTTCCCCTCAGCTTCGAGAACTCCTCAAGGAAGTCGAGCTTAACAATCTTCAGCTGAACGTCCAGCTCTTTAGAGAAGAACTCCGCTACTCTGTTCGTAACGCGCTCCTCATTGCTCCCGTAATTGACGGTGAGCATTATCACCTCATCGTAGTTCCTCTTTGCCCAGTAGAGGCAGGCGGTTGAGTCCAGTCCGCCGCTGAAGAGAACTACAGCCCGCTTCATTCTATCACCTCCGGAAGCAGGTTGATATCTAGCTTGGAAGCCCTATTTCTAAGCTTTTTATCGTAGGTCGCGAGGGTTCCAAAGTCTTTGGCTATCGCGAGGATCACGGAGTCAATATAGTGCGCCAAGCTGAGGCTCTGTAGAAGGTTAAAGCCCTCAAGGAGGTACTGCCTGTCATCCACAAGAGATGTCCTTGGATCAAAGAGTATCTGCTCGACGAGCTCTCTGGCTTCCTCATTGCTAAAGCCGAGCTTCCTGAAGTTCCAGACGGTCTCGTAAACCACTATCGTTGGTACAATCCAGCGGTCGAGGGAGTGAATGAGGTTCACGGCGCTCCCGTAGTGCTCGGAATCTTCAACCGCAGCATATATGAAGACGTTGGAGTCAATTACGGCTCCCATGACATTTCCTCCTCCATGGCCTCCCCCGAGATCCTCTCAAGCTCTTCCGCGGTTAGTTTTCTCCCAAGTCTGAAGGTTTTCCACTTCTTCCTTGCCCTTTTGATGACTATCTCGTCTCCCCTCAGCTCGACGGCTAGGTACTCGCCCTCCTTTATTCCGAGGGCCTTTCTTATCTCAGCGGGAATCGTTATCTGGTAGTTGCGCGTTACCTTTGTGAGCGGCATAGCAAATCACCATAGTATAGTAAGTTTTTCTACTAGATAACCCTTTCGCTCACTCCAGAGCCAGCCCTACTATCTCCCTCACGCTCGAAAAGCCCTCCTCCTCAAGGTACCTCTCAATCCCTTCGCTTATCTCCCGGAACACCTTCCAGCCGCGAAGAGAAACGGCTGTTCCTATCTGGAGGGCCGAGGCCCCAGCGAGGAGGAACTCAACTGCGTCTTCCCACGTAGTTATTCCACCTATCCCTATCACCGGGATTTCCAGTGCCTTTGCAAGGTCGTAGACAGCCCTCAAAGCGACGGGTTTAACACCCGGCCCGGAATAGCCGCCGACTTTGTTGCTCAGAATGGGCCTTTTAGCATAGATGTCTATCGCTATCGCCTTCAGTGTATTTATGGCCGAGACCGCGTCGGCACCGCCCTTTTCGGCCGCGAGGCCCAGCTTCGTTATGTCGTTGGTGTTGGGTGTGAGCTTTGCTATTACCGGTTTGTCGGTCGCGTCCTTAACCGCTTTAACGACCTCGTAGACGTTCTCCGGCTTCTGGCCGATCTCCATGCCGTAGCCCTTCGCGTGCGGGCAGCTGAGGTTGAGCTCAAAGGCATCGGCAACGCCGCTCAGCTTTTCTGCCAGAAAGGCGAACTCCTCGGGGGTTCCTCCGAAAATCGATACTATCAGCGGAAAGTCGAAGGTGTGGCCCTCCACCATCTCAAGGAAGCCCCTCCAGCCGGGGTTCGGAAGGCCCATCGCGTTTATAAGGCCATAGGGAAGCTCCACTATCGTGGGATTGTCGTAGCCCTTTCTAGGCTCTATCCCAATGGATTTTGTCACAACACCTCCCGCCCCTTCCTCATGAGCACGAATCCACTGTTCAGGCGTTTTATCGTTTATCCCAGAAGCAAGAATGAGCGGGTTCTCAAACTTAAGTCCAAAGAGCTTGACATCAAGGCTCGCCATATCGACACCTCAATGGCAAAGGAGCGGCGGGACTATTAAGGTTTTTGTCTCTCGCAAAACTGGAGGGTTCGCCTATAGAGAATTTTCTCCATTTGGCGCCGAATGGCGTCGGTTAAAAAGCAAACTCCCTGAAAAAGCACAAAAACGAGCAATTCAAACATTCAACTGGTATAGCGGCATCTCATGTCTGCACGGAAGGATCATTTAGCGGCGGCGGGCGTGCCCGGAGGTGGGAACCATCCACCGCAGGCATCCACAGGGGCTCGCTCACCCCCGCTACCCCGCGAGCGCCGAACGTCCCGCCTACCGCTGCTCCCTTCCGGGCCTTGCGGGGTTCGGCGGGTAAAGGGTGTTAGCGGAGCCCTCCAGCTCCGCCCCACCCTCCGCCGGCCCCGCGGGACGAGGGATCACCGTTGTGCCCCTGCTTCAACCTGCGGCTTCAGGAGCCGCCCTCCGGGCTTCGGCCCCCGCATATCGACGGTTTCGGGTTACAGGGGACGCCGAACCCCCCGGCCTAGCCCGCCGCCATTTACAACTATCTCCTTTGAATATATAAAGGTTTGGTCAGTGGTTGTTGACAGCTGAATCTTTACAAACATAAAATCTGAGTTGAATTACAATCCGTCAAATACGAATTAAAGAGCCCTGCTTAAAGCTCATATTTGCATTTTGTTAAGAGCATCATCCACCGTGACCTAAACCAAAGGTGCAGAACTTTTCTATCAAAAAAAGCTCATAAAAACTGTCCCCTAATTTCACACTGGTGAAATATCATGCGCCTTAATGAACATCCGATTTTGGACTTTTCTAAAAGGAGAGGACGGGAGATCACCGTTTATTTTGAAGGAACTCCTATAAAGGCCTATGAAGGCGAAACCATAGCCATGGCACTTCACGCAGCCGGGATCAGGGTTCTATCCCACAGCAGCGAAAAACACAGGCCTAGGGGACTGTTTTGTGCAATAGGAAAATGCTCCTCCTGTCTTGTGAAGGTCAACGGCATACCAAACGTGCGCTCGTGCATAACCCTCGTGGAGGAAGGGATGAGGATTGAGATGCAGAGGGGTAAGGAGGAGCTGCCGAAAACAGCAAAGCCGCCCGAATGGAAGGATGCGCCGAAATTCGATGCAGATGTTGTTATAATCGGCGGTGGCCCTGCAGGGCTGATGGCGGCAATAAACGCCGCGGATGCAGGCGCGAGTGTTATTCTGATTGACGAACAGCCCATGCTCGGCGGTCAGCTCGTCAAGCAAACGCACAAGTTCTTTGGAAAAAGGGAGCAGTTCGCCGGAGTCAGAGGAATTAAAATTGCGGAGATTCTTGAGGAGGAAGCAAGAAAGAGAAGGAGCATCAAAATTTTCCTCGAAACATCTGCCGTTGGAATCTTCCAAGAGGGGGATAAAAAGCTCGTGATAGCCGTCAGGAAGAACAAGGAGCTTTTGGAATTCAGGGGTAAAAGCATCGTCGTTGCAACCGGAGCTATGGAAAAGATGATACCCTTCGAGAACAACGATCTGCCCGGAATCTATGGAGCCGGAGCTATACAGACCCTCATGAACACATACGGCGTCAAGCCCGGCGACAGGGTTTTAATTGTCGGCGCCGGCAATGTGGGGCTAATTCTCGCATACCAGCTCATACAGGCAGGCGTTGAGGTAAAGGCAATTGTTGAAGCCATGCCCAAGGTTGGAGGCTACTTCGTGCATGCCGCCAAAGTAAGGCGCCTTGGAGTCCCGATCCTCACGAGGCACACGATTCTGCGCGCTGAAGGTAAGGAAAAGGTTGAGAGGGCCGTTGTGGCCAAGCTCGACGAGAATTGGAGGCCGATACCTGGAACGGAGAGGGTCTTTGATGTCGATGTTATCGCGCTGGCGGTCGGGCTGAGGCCGAGCATCGAGCTCCTCCACCAGGCAGGCTGTCAGCTTCTCTACATCAGGGAGCTCGGAGGTCATGTCGTCAGAAGGGATGAGAGGCTTGAGACAACAATATCTGGAATCTTCGTTGCAGGGGACACCGCGGGGATAGAGGAGGCCACAACAGCCATGCTTGAGGGCAAGATAGCGGGAATAGCAGCTGCTCTTAAAGCGGGAGCAGCATCTCCGGAGTGGCTCAGGGAAATCGAGAAGGCGCAGGAGGATCTAAAGGAATTCAGGAGCGGTCCCTTTGGAAGGCACGTTCTTGAGGGCATAAAGAAGGTCATGGTGGTGAGAGAATGACAGTTGTTTCAGGGCACACTTTTCCTATGGTTGCATCTTTCGGGGTTTACAAATTTAATTCACCCGAAGGGCGATTTCCGGAGGTAAATCATGAGGCGCTGGCATCGTTTAGGTGCTCGGATTGGAATAAGGGCGCTTTTGAGGTTTATGATTTTCCGCCAGCGCTTGCACAAGCAAGGGCTGTGGTGGTGAGAGAATGAGTGAGATTCCCCACTATCTAAGGGAGGGCTACCTCACCGTTGAAGAGCTCACGGATTATCTCGGAGGTCTTCCGAGTGAAGAGCGGCTGAGAAAGAGGCCCGTTGCGATACCCGAATGCCCCCAGGAGATACCATGCACGCCGTGCAAGGAAATCTGTCCTGTCGATGCTGTCAGCATGCCAACACCCAACGACAAACCCGTGGTTGATTATGAGAAGTGCGTGGGCTGCTCCCTGTGCGTTCAGATATGCCCGGGACTGGCCTTTTTTATGGTGCACTATGTGGGAGACAGGGCGAGGATAACCCTTCCCCACGAGCTTCTTCCGCTTCCGGAGAGGGGAGAGGAGGTCATACTGCTCAACAGGGTTGGAGAAGAGGTCGGCAGAGGCAGGGTTGTTCTTGTGATCCCGAGGGAAAAGAGCAAGGGTGACACACCAATTCTGACTGTGGAGGTTCCAATTGAGCTGGCATGGGATGTTAGAGCTGTTCGTGTTGTAAGGGGTGATGACAATGAGTGATTCCAAGGAAAACATCATAATCTGCCGCTGTAATGACGTGACCCAGAAGGAAATCGAGGAGCTCATTGATGCGGGCATAACCGACATCGAGGAAATCAAACGCCTCCTGAGGGTCGGCATGGGGCCATGTCAGGGAAGAACATGCATCCCCCTCGTTATCGGAATAATTGCCAGAAAAACGGGAAGGAAGCCGGAGGACATTCCTGTTCCTGCGACGAGAATTCCGACGAGGCCCGTTCCGATGGGGGTTCTGGCGGGTGATTGTGATGAAGAGTGAGGCCAAGACAGTCATAATAGGCGGGGGAATAATCGGCCTGAGCATTGCATACAACCTCGCAAAGCTCGGCGCTGAGGATGTCGTGGTTCTTGAAAAGAGCTATCTCGGCAACGGCTCGACCTTCCGTTGCGGGACAGGAATAAGGCAGCAGTTCGGGGATGAGGCAAACATCAGGATGATGAAGCGCTCGGTTGAGCTCTGGAAGGGGATGAAGGAGGAGCTCGGATACGATGTTGAGTTCAAGCAGAGCGGATACCTCTTCCTTCTCTACGATGAGGAGGAGCTGGAGAGCTTTAAGGCCAATGTCAGGCTTCAGAACAGGTTCGGCATCCCATCAAGGATTATCTCGCCGGATGAGGCCAAGATGATAGTTCCCCCTCTGAACACGGAGGGTGTTATAGCCGCGGCGTGGAATCACACGGACGGCAAGGCGAATCCCTTCAGGGCTGTCTTTGCGTATGCAAACGCCGCAAAGAAGCTCGGGGTTGAAATTTATGAATACACTGAGGCAAGAGACATAAAGGTTGAAGACGGGAAGATCAGGGCCGTTTTAACCAACCGGGGAGAAATCAAGACAGGGAGAGTTATAAACGCTGCAAACGCGTGGGCGCCTCTGATAAACAAAATGGCTGGGATTCCTGTTGAGATTCCGATTCATCCCTACAAGCATCAGGGAATCAAGACAGAGCCGATAAAGCCGGGCCAGATTGAGCCCATGGTCATCTCGTTCAAGCACGGTGGAGTTTATCTGACGCAGGAGGCAAATCAAGGAGGCGTAATCGGAGGATACGAGCTTAAATACGGCCCGACATACGACATAACCCCGACATATGAGTTCCTCCGGGGCGTCAGCTACCGCTTCACCCAGCTGATTCCGGCGCTCAAGTATGTCAACGTCATCAGAATCTGGGGTGGCTTCTACGCCGAAACACCCGATCACAACGCGGCAATAGGCAGGATAAATGAGGTGGATGAGTTCTACATTGCCGCCGGCTTCAGCGGTCACGGCTTCATGCTCGCTCCCGCCGTTGGGGAGGCCGTGGCGGAGCTGATCATGGACGGAAAGACGGACAAGCCCCTCGACTTCTACGACCCCTACCGCTTTGAGCGCGGGGAGCTCAGGCAGCAAGCGATTCAGATGGGGTGAGTCTCTTTTTCATTTTTCTGCCTAAGAAAACGTTATAAATCCATCGGGATTATCATCGAGAGGGTTATCATGAGGATAGTCTTTGACATAGGAGGATCTGTTCTCGTTCCCGATAGGCCGGATATAAGCTTTATCAAGGCAATTGCGTATGAACTGACGAAAATCAGCGAAGATCACGAAATAGCGGTTGTCGTTGGCGGAGGAAGGGTGTCGAGGGAATATATACAGGCAGCGAAGACATTCACGCCCAACGAGACGTTCAAGGACTACATAGGGATACACATCACGAGGGCTAACGCAATGCTTCTCATAGCAGCCCTCGGCGAGAAAGCCTACCCATTTGTCGTTCAGGACTTCAGAAAGGCATGGGAAGTCATACAGG
>WAPO01000012.1 GCA_015520705.1 Thermococcus sp.
CCACCATTCCGTGAAGCCCTTGGCTCTGGCAACGGCAACGTATTCCCTGTCGAACTCCTCTATCGCAAGGTTTCTTATCCTGAAGGCATACCCCCAAACGTAAATCAGCGCAATGGAGAGGACAGGAATCACGAGGTGCATCAGGATGTCAGTGTAGCGCCATAGACCTTCCCGCGGAGGCAGCGACTCCCATCCGGAAACCGGCAGGAGGTTGACTTTAAAGCCGAGCAGGAGTATCAGAATTCCTGCAAGCCACCACGCCGGAATTCCTTCCGAAAAAGGCGCCATAAATGTCAGGAGGTGATCGATGGGAGAATCCCTCTTCAGGCCGCTGAAAAGACCGAGCGGAACTCCGAGCAGGAGGATCAGAATCCACGAGAGAACAAGCAGCGCAAGCGTCCTGAGAACGTAGGGAGAGATGTCGCTCCTGTAGTTCCACGCTATCTCCACAGCCCGCTTCAGATAGCGCGGAGCCAGAATGTAGGTTGGCTCTGCGAGGCCGGCCTTTTTGAGGTAGTAGTATTCAAGATACTGCTCCGGGGTCATGTTCAACCTCTTTGCCTCCTCCTGCATCCGCGGGCTCTTGTAGAACCTGCTGTAGTCCTCCTGACTTATGCTGTTCACAACGTTACGCTTTGAAACCTGTATTATTAAAGCTGAGAGAATGAGCATAACTATCAAGCTGATTGTAACTATCTCAAGGGCTCGCCTAAAAACGAAACCCGTTCGTGACATAATGACACCCTGATTGAATAACCCATGGGACTTATAAGTTTTACTCTGCTGTTAAAGAAATAAATCACGAACCGAAGAACTCATCGAGACGTATTGCCTTCTTTTTCTTAAGCTGGGTCTTTTCCTCTTTGGCTTCTTTTTCAAGGGTCTTTGCTCTGGCCTCTTTCTTCGTCTTCTTCTCCGGTTTTCTGCTCTTGAACTTCCCGTTCTCCTTCAGCTCATCCAGATAGCCGTTGCCCCGGATTTTCCTGCCGGTTCTCGCAGCTATCATCTTATCGCAGATATCGTTGGCATTTAAGCTCATCAGAGTCCTCTGGGTTTCGGGAAAGACGTTCTCAAAGAGGCTCTTTATGTCCTTCTCTGTCAGGCATATCCTCTGCCTCGTGTAGTCCAGAACGCTGTATTTCGCCACAAGCAGCTTGGCCGTGGGGAGGTACTTTTCGATTGCACCCTTTGAAACCGTCAGAACTATCCTGCCTCCACATTTCGGACACTTCCCGTTCATCGGCGGTCTCCTGTATTTCGTGTTGCACTTCACGCAGCGGAACTCCTGCCGGGTGAAGCTCCTCAGATTTCCCCTCAAATCCGGAATCAGATGAGAATTTATTATCGTCTCGGCCACATGGTGCTCATTAACCGCCCTTATCCTCTCAGCCAGCTCAAGCTGTCTCTGAACCTTGTCCACCATATCGCCCAGCTGTTTGTAGAGGCTCAGCTTCGGCCCGAGAGCGATGTCATCGGAGTCATGCGTGAACTTCAGCCCCTCATACATCTCCGGCCTTCCAAGGCGGTCCTCAACGCGCTCTATGAACTTGATCTCCTTCGGGGACTTCATTTCATAAGTCGCCTGATAGAACTCAAGCGGATAGTATCTGACTATATCGAGGTTGTGAACCTCGCTGTCCACCTCACGCGGGTCTAAGCGTGTGGTAACGACGAGAGGGGCGTCCATCTTGCCGCCGCGCTTCTCAGGGAGGTAGTATTTGCTGAAGTTTAGAAGGGCATCGAGGAGGAGCATGACGGCATCCTCATCCCCGTCGCAGTTGCGTCTTTTTGCCGCATGATAATACGGATGGGCATAGCCCACGAGGGCGTCGACAAAGCCTATGATCCTTCCGATAATCCCGGCGGAGGTGTGGGGAGCGAGACCGATTACAAGATGCCCAACCAGATCCTCCATTTTCTCAACATTGTAGAACCTCGGAAGACCATAAAACCTCTCAAGGAGGTCATCTATAAAGTTTGCAACCCTCAGGAGATACCTCCCGGCTTCCTTCGGCAGGATGATGTCCTGAACCTTAAGCTCAAGAATCTGGTCTTCACTCACGAGCGGCTTCCCCTCAAAGTCATGGGTATAGCCGAGCTCCCTCAGCTTCTCGACGCTTATTCCAATCTCCCTCGGACGGAAGTGGGTTATCGGCGCGTCGGTGGCATCGAAACGGATCGTGCCGTCTTTGAATACATAGACATCGTTTTTAGCCCTTAGAATTCCCTTCTCCAGCGGTTCGGGTATCTTGAAGCCGGAGGTCATTCCCATAACACCCTTAAGCCGATCCAGTGTGTTGACCCTGACGTTGCCCATTGCCCTGCTCAAAAGCTCCGAAGGGTTGATTTTCCTCCTGACGTATGGTTTCATCTCTATTCCACACTTCGGGCAGAACCTGTCTTCAGTGGACTGAAAGCCGCACTTGGGGCACGTGTAGAGAAGCTCCGCTTCGCCAC
>WAPO01000013.1 GCA_015520705.1 Thermococcus sp.
TGCCATCTACAGGGAGTACACAGAATCCTCCGCAAGATTTATAAACCCTCACCTGATAGGTCTTATCGGGTTGAGCAGCGGGGTGGGGCAGCTAGGAGTGCCCGCCGGGCTCATAACCCGGAGGTCCGAGGTTCAAATCCTCGCCCCGCTATTATGAGCGTTCTGTTTTGTCTTCTCCTGAATTTCTATCATTGTGTTGCGATAATCCGAGATATTCGAGCAGTTTGTCCTGTTTTCTGGGGATAGTAAATCCAATATTACGGGTGTATCTATAGACACTCTCCCGGCGGTATATCGTTAGTGTAAACAGGTCCGAGTTGTACCGATATTGCTTTCCCCTTATCACCACTGGCTGCCCTTTCCGCTTTGTCTTGTATATCTTCGAGTGGATACCTAGCCCCGCCAGAAGTTCTTGGCAAAGTTTTAGAACGTCAAAATCATAATTGCACGCCTCTACGCGAGCCTTACGCCTTGATACAATAGCACTCCCTTCGCTGTCAAAGAATCCCCTTAAAAACTCCCTTGGATAGGCGTTTGCCACTTCGAAGAGCTTTTCCTTCGGTCCCTTTAGAAAGGTAAAGAGGCTTTTGCTGGATACCTCCACGTACCATCTTCCGCTCCGAGTTTTATCTTTCTCAAATCCCCTCCTCGGATTGAGCCCTATCCTCTTCAGAGCCCCTGCAAAGGCCTCCGCGAATTCTCTGTCAACCACCTTCAGCTTGATGTTGTAGCGGTAGTTACCATTCCCGGTTGCTGAAGCGTCCCAAAATAAGCTCCAATGATGTATGCCAGTGCCGGAGAGGGGTCGAGCGCGACCTTTCTCATTCTGTTGAACGTGTTGTTTGTGCCCCTGCACCAGCGGAGAACTGTCGCCTTGGAAATCTTTATGTCAAACTCCCTTGCAATCCGGCCTGAAATCTGTGAGTAGCTCAACCCACCTTCCCTGAGCTCCCTGACCCTTTTTAAATTTACGCTCCCTGACCCTTTTTAAATTTACATTATAGAATAGAAACCCTTAAATAGTTTGAACGTAACAATATTATGAAAATCCGTGTGGTGATATCAATGCAGTGGAAGTTGCTGAGTGTTTTGTTACTTAGTTTGCTGGTTTTGAATTCTTTTGGGAGTGCGGCAGTACCAAGTAATGAAGTCTCTCCAGTACTTGCTGAAAAAGTTGCCAAAACCTACGTGAATTGGATTGCTGTCAACATTCCTGACTTCAAAGAGTGGAGGGGTGCAACTCTTGGAAAGCCTGTCACGTATTATTTCCCTAATGGTGAGAAAAGTGCTTATGAATTTGCAGTTTTCAAGAATGGTAAGAGTGTTGGATTTATTCTTGTTTCGGCAAGGAAAGACATGTCCCCAGTTTTGGAATTCAGCAGGGCAAACCCCCCAAGCTGGAACTTAAAGAAAGTTAAAGAGCTTGCAGAAAAGAAGGGGTATAAAACTGGGAGACTGCTTTATTATGGAGCACTAACCTACAGCGTTGATATTGGAAACAGGAAAGCAATAGGCTTAAAAGACCTCAAAGTTAGGAAATACCCAATGAGCGTGAAGCTGGAATTTAACAAAGAAAAATCAAAAAAAGAGTGGGAGGAAATTGCAAATATAAAAGCTATCCCTGATACAAAGGAAGTAGTGCCTTTGGCTACGTGGGTGTCAAATGAGATTGAAGGAGTGCCCTTATGGACATCTACTGATGATGGAAATGCTAACGTCCAATATCCAAATAATGTAGGTCCGGCCCCCGATCCATGGGATGACTGGGATGGCTGCTCACCAATATCTGCATCAATGGTCATTGCGTATTATGAACCACAACTACAGAATGATAGGGAGGCAATAATTGATATTTTACACCATACAATGAGAACGAGTGATAGTGGTGGTACTGTACCCGACAATATTGTTTCGGGAATAAATGACTTTTTTGTCGAATATTACAATTTATACGGTGACCTAATAGTTGATGACCCTTTAAACCATTACTTTAGAGCTGAGATATATTGGCAATTTCCAAACTTTGGCGACTATGAGTTTACAATGTTATGATATAATTGAAGAGGTTGACAGTAATCATCCATTCTTGTTAGGCATATACACCTCAAGCTCAGAACCAGGGCATACTGTGACGGGAGTAGGATATGCAGGAGGAGCAGGTTATTTTTACATAAAAGTTCATGATCCGAATGATTTTGTCGACTACATCTTGTATGGCAATTGGGAATACGCTGATTTAGTTAAAATTAGGGCATATGAGGTGTAAATATGAGTACATCAAAATTCCTAAAAGTGCTCTTTCTGTTTTTACTTTTTCTTGGGTTCCTAATGATTAATTACTCACACAAATATAGGAGTAAGACAGCTGAAACCGAGCTGGTGGAAAACATTGAAAAATTAAAACGGGTCCCTGAGGGTCCTTCTCCAGTTAAGGTCCTATACTATTCCCTTTGTGATAGCAGTCTTTCACAGCCATTACCGTTTAAAGAATCTAACTGGACTTCTGGATATCAATTTAACCTCAAGAATTATCTGTTAAAAACCGAAGGCATCGTTGACTCAAAAATTTCGCTTTATAGCAGTGATGCATGCAAGTATATGCCTTTCATTCGAGTGAACATATCAGAATACTTTCCCATTAACATAACCCAAGTATATTTAGCAATTTTTGTCTATCCTTCAAACACAACACTCTGCATAAGGGAATTTGAAAACTTAAAGGCAAAAATAACCCAATTAGGTTTCAAAGAATTTCAAATTCCAAAAGGAATATCATCCAAGGAAACGCCTTATGAACGTATAATAAAGCAGGTATTGTTTATGTGGGGTGAAGGCAATGAGACAGTATACGTTGAATGTTCTCACTTCTTAAGCTACAACAGGATTATAATCCTCAAAGGAAGGGAAAGAGATATTATAAAATTAACCTCTGTAATGAGATAGGTAGAAATTTCAGCGACAAAGCTTATAGATTGCGACTTATGAAAATTTGAGATGATAAAAATGGACAATAAAGACGCTTTCGTCCTTGTGATTCTAGCATGTGGCATTGTGCTGTCTCCCATCTTTCAATATGCATTAATTTCTATTGCAGAGCTTTCTGGATCAAAATTGTCTTTCTTCGCAGCTTTTGTCATCAGTTCACTCTCTGGACATTCTGATCATGGTGATAACGGTCTGGTGCTGATAGTTGGGGCATACATTATGCCCTTTGTTTCGTTTATCTCCGGGGCAATTTTCTATTATTTGCTTTCTTGTATTACTTCTAAAGGCCACAAAATGCCGGGGTGATCTATTGATACATGCCTAATAGACAAAAACCAACCATAGTTCAAAAGCGTTTGGAGGTTATTCCAATGAGAGCAAAAGAATCCGCTTTTTCTATTATTTTCATAGCTCTGACCATTGAGCTAATGATGTTTATCCTCAGTAGAATTGGGAGCTGGATCACTGATGTAGGGGGCGATCTGGCTGTCGTTGGGGTTATCATTTTTGTTCCTGCCCTTGCAACGCTTCTCTTTCTTTCATATCTCCGTGTTCCAGCTGGAGAGTTTGGAGCATTAGCGGTTTTGGTAACACCACTCACAATACTCCTCCAAGCCATGACTGCAAGGGCATTAAGTCCCGGCTACTACGACGAAAGTCCCGGTGGGATAGTGGTTGTTATCCTCCCTTTCTACATTGGGTTCTTGTCAGGGATAGCGTTTTACAAAGCCCTCCGACCATTTAAGGCGAGCCTTTAAAAGCTACGTAGTGGTGATTCGGAAATGAAGACGTCGAAAACAGCCCTTTCATCCTTCCTGTTCCTCGAAGAGAACGAGGTTCCAAGTGTTGGATTTAAGCGCCTATCAGATGTAAAACCATGTTACACCACCACAACAAGGATCGTCGGAGTTTTCTTTGGTGGTGTAGGAGGAACGACAATTACTGGCTTCAGTGAAATCGACGGAATATTCCGTGAATTAGGAGATATGGAGGTTGCATACAGTGGTTAAGCGCGTGATAATAGGAGTTTTCCTTTTGCTATTTTTCGGAGCTTTTGTATTTTCCCGAGCAATGAAAACGGCCGAGATTTATGTGACCGTCTATTATCCTGGAGAACTCGAGGCTGATGGATACCACGTAAAAGATGATCAAATAACCCTGAAGTTCCACGTCCTCAAGGGCTCTGATGACCTCAAAGAGCACTTCGAAAATTTCAAAATTCGGTGCTTTCTCTGCAGCCTCGACCTTGAGAACGCAACCGTTGTGGTTGATATTGATGGAACACCTTTGTATCCAACCTGCAGAGATTACATCATGAGTTTCGACAAAGGGGGCAACATCAAGGGAATGCACTACATTGTGAGCCCCTACAACTTGACCGAGATTGCGAAGATCAGGATTCCGGAAGGATACGTATTCAGAGGGCTAAAATTTAAAAATAACACTCTGATCGTGCTGCTATCCCCTGGAAATGGTGAAGAAGTTGAGATCATTCGGTCAAATACCATAGCGGAACACCAGGAAGGGCTTGAGGGAGGATGGATAAAGGTTGTCTATACTGATGGGGACAGGAAATGGAAAGGCCGAGTGTACAGCATGGGAAAAGGGGAGTGCCCTGTGCTCATCGAGGCAGGTGGCTCCTAAACCAAGGCGTGAATCCAAAATTTGCCTTTGTCATAAGAGTTTTCTGGCTGTTACTGCATCTCTGTTAATTGTTATTCAGGGAAGTACTCTAGGAGGCAAAAGCATAAAATCCAAGACGCCGACATACCTGTAGGTGGATGTCATGAACCCAATAATCCGCGAGGCCAGAGCGGATGATAGACCATTCATCGAGGAGATAGCGCGTTTAACCTGGGGCGGCGATGATTACTTGGCGAGGGTCTTTGACGAGTGGATAAAAGACGGGAACTTTTACGTCCTGGAGGTTGACGGGAAGGTAATCGGCACGGCGAAGCTCACCCTCCTCCCCGGAAAGGTTGGCTGGCTTGAAGGTCTCCGTGTTCATCCCGATTACAGGGGCAGGGGCTACGGGAGGCTGATTCACAACTTCATGCTTGACCGCGGGGAGAAGCTCGCGGAAAAGGGAGTAATAGAGGCCCTTGAGTTCGCCACCTACTTCCTGAACAGGGAGAGCATAGCGATGGCCAGGAAGGACGGCTTCTCTGTGATAGCGAAGTTCTTCAACCTCGGTGCGAGAGTAAATGTCTTCCAGCCGGAGGAGGCAGAGCCGGTTGAGATTGAGATGGAGGACCTAACCCTCGGAATAATCCCGCTCGGCTGGAAATTCGTTCACCGGAGCGAGGAAGCCCTGAAGTGGCTCGGAGAGAAGGGGGAAGCCTACGAGGTGGGCGGCTTCAAGTTCCTCGCCACCAGGGACGGGGCGAGCTTCACGCCGCTCTCAACCGGCTTGGGGTGCATAAGGGCAATGCTGCCGGCGATGGCGTGGGTGGCAAGGGAGAGTGGCAGGGAGGAGTTCGAGATGATGCTCCCTGGGGGAATGAAGCCTGTCCTCCCGGGCCTGAGAAGGCTCGGCCTCTCCCTCTGGGACGAGACGGAGGAACCGAACGTGCTGGTGTTCAGGAAGGGGTTCGTGAAGGTGGGGTAAAATGAGAATCATACGCCTTACGGAGGGCCACCTCGGTGACTTCCAGACCCTCTACACCGAATTCTTCATGGAGCTTCGCGAAAAGCAGGGCTGGAAGCCCGACAGGGAGGAAGCCTACAGAAAAGAGGCCGAAGGCTACTTCAGGCGTGGGGATTTAATCTTCCTTGCCCTAGAAGGCGCCAAGGCGGCGGGCTTTATCAGGGTCTCAAGCAGAGAAGACTGCTTCTGGGTTGAGGAGATATACGTTAGACCGGAGTTCAGGGGAAAGGGCATCGGCAGAGCGCTCGTCGAGAGGGCAGAAAAGGAGGTTCTAAAGCACGATTCCTCACTCTACCTCCTCGTCCTACCTCAAGACAAGGACGCGATAGGGTTCTGGAAGAAGCTCGGCTACGACACGATAAACACTATTGAACTGGTCAAAGACATCAAAGAAACGTCGAGAGGTGAAGGCTTCCACACGATCGAGATTCTGGGCGAGAGGTTCAGAATCTTCAAGTGGAAGGGTGAAAAGTTCACCGATGAGGAAAAGCGCTTCATGGAGCTTTTGGAGGAGTTCTACGGGAAGGGTGGGACGAAAAAAGAGTTCCTGGAGCTGGTGAATCGGGCTTTGGGGGGTGGCTGGAGTGATCACGGAAACCAGGGAAATTGAAGTTCTCATAAAGGAGCTCTCAAAGAAAACAGGGAGGAGCTTTAGCGTTTCGTCCCGGGAACTCTGGGAGTACCTCCATGCGGAGAGCTACGAGGACGATCTGTTCACACTTAATGACGTGCTCTCCAGTGATTACCTCCTGCTGCATGAGCTTGTCGAAATAGAGTGCCTGAAGGAGAAGGGACTCGAGATAACCTCCAGGGTTACAGTCGAGAACCCGGAGGTGGTTTACAGATGCCATTTGGATGCATTGAGGGCGGAGCTTCTAATGGCCCTTCAGGAGAACGATACTGAGTGGGTGTGGAAACGGCTAAGGGATGCAGAGAGCTATCTCGAAGACAAAAACCTGCCCTCGGAACTGAGGGAGGAGGTAGTTGAGATCCTTGTGAAGTTTGGGAGGGAAGTGGATGATCATTAAGCCCATTGAAACAGAAATTGAAAGGCGCGCCTGCCTTGAGATAGCGAAGGCCCTGCCGGAGTGGTTCAACGAGGCCGGCCTTAAAGCGATGGAGCGGGACCTGAGAGGAGAGAAGACCTTCATAGCAGTCGAAGATGGCCACGTCCTCGGTTTTGTAACGCTCAAACCTATTAGCGACAAAGCCCTCGAAATCCTCTGGATGGCTGTCAGGAGGGAGCTGAGGGGTAAAGGGGTAGGCTCCAAGCTGTTGAACTTTATTGAGGAATGGGCTGGGGAGAAAGGATTCGGGGTTTTGGTCGTCAAGACCTCGGGCGACCTCTCGTACAAGCCCTACAACGAGACGAGACGGTTTTATGAAAAGAAGGGCTTCGTTAGAGTTGCTCTGATAGACCCCTACCCAGAGTGGGGCGAGGAGGCTCTGATTTACGTGAAGTGTCTCCGCAAAATTTAAATGTAAAGTTTTTCATCCTTTTCCATGCGCTGGAGTGAAATTCCACGCGACGCTAAGGCTTACATGCTCTATCACACAATCATAGCCCCCGGGCTGATAGTCTGGATACTCTTCCCCCTCTATCTCATGAAGACAGGCTACTCCATTTTAGATGTCGGTGCCTTCTTCACCGCCGTTAACATAGCCTCAATCCCACTCACCTATCTCTTTGGCCGGGCGTTTAATAAGTGGGACATCAAGAAGGGCCTCATAACGATAGACGTCCTCAATGGAATTGCTTACGTCCTCTACGGACTCTCAAAGGGGGCAGTGGCGCCGGTTGTGCTCTTCGCCGGCAGGGCAGTAGAAAAGCTCTCGACGATGCTCTACCCCCTCTACCAGGCCTACGAGCAGCTCATCTATCCTGAGGAGAGATATGAGGAAATTTTTGCCTGGCATTTAAGACTGCCGGAGATTGCGACCGTCGCGACGTTTCCAGTGATGGGCTACCTCCTCGGCTACGTCTACCCTAGCCCGGAGAGCTACCGTTTCACGTTCATGTTCTTCGGCCTCTTCTCGGCCGTTACGATCGCTTACCTGTGGTTTTTCCTGCCGAGTATTGGGAGAACAGAGAGGATAACACCGGAGGGATTCACATTCAAGGTCAGTGAGTTCAAGTTCCTCCTGGCATTTGAAGCCCTCCTAACTGTCGGATGGGGGCTTGCACCGGAGATAGTGCTGATAAACTACATCGTCTTCGTGCTCCACAAGACCGTCTTTGAGGTCACGCTGATAACCGTCGCGACCAGCCTCGCCTCGATAGCTGGAACCTACGCCAGCGAGCGCGTTCCGAAGGGAAGAGGGTTTCAGGCGATAGCCTTCGGAATGTTCCTCAACGCGTTCAACGTCTTCATCATGGCACTCTCACCGCCCCTCTGGGCAGTTCTGGCTGCTTACACAGTGGGGAACTTCGGGGACACCCTGTGGTTCCCATTCTACCGCTCGTGGATGTTCAAGCTCATTCCCAGGGAAAAGACCAGCGAGTTCCATGCGGCGATATCAAGTTATCGGAAGCTAATCGGAATCGTTGCTCCTTTCATTGCCGGCGCTTTAGCGAGCCTCCACGCGACTCTGCCCTACGCGGCGAGTCTGGCTTTCTTCATCCTTGCAGGGGCGATGTTTATCATTATCTCAAGAAGAGGTGGAAGATGATATACATCAGCCACAATTCTTTCCGTGCCCCGTGGAGAGGTTAAAAAGCTCTTTGAGGCTAACCTCAGCCAGAGGATCAAATTCCCTCACGAGCTCCTCAACGAGCTCCCTGGGGAGGCCTTCACTCTCAAGGCCTTTTTTGAATGCCCTCTTGCCCCGGTTTATGACCCGGAGCAATCCGGCTACCTGGAAGGCTATCCTGGGAAAGTGGAAGAAGAGGAAGAGAGAAAGGGAGCGGAAGAGCTTCACTCCTCCTCCCTCTTTTCCTCAGTTGGCGGCTTTTTTCCAGTGTAGATTATGGTGTTGCCCCCTTTCTTCGTGAGGAAACCCTGAAAGGTCTCCAGAAGGGTCTTCGCTGCGTTGATGCTGTTCATGTATTCCTTAGTCAGCTCGAGGGCAGCCTCCTTGTCCATTCCAGCCTCGACGAGGTTCTTATAGAACTCCGCCACGCTCTTACCCATCGCCTGCATCTTCTCAGGGCTGTAGAGCTCGCTTAGGAGATCTTTCAGAGGATCCAGTATGTCCTCTATCATGGGGCCGACCTTATCCATCAGGACGGCGACCTTATCGAGGTCTTTATCCCTCTCGTACGTCTCTATCAGACTCTCAACGGCCTCGACTTTTTCTTTGAGAACCTTCACTTCCTCCTCGCTCTTGGCGTTCCTGATCTCTTCGACCAGCTCTTCGACCAGCTTCTCCAGCTGGGCAGGGGTCTTTTTCTCAACTTCCTCAACGTTTGCCATATTAACCACCTCAATAATCGTTAGTCTGCTCAAACCTAATCGGCATTCCGATCAGCTCTAACCACCTTTTGATCACGTCCCGGGAGAGGGTGTAGACCTTGCCCCTCTCATCGAGGGGAACCTCCCTAACGATGCCCAGCTTCTCAAGCTCTCCCAGCTTTGCCCGGACGGTGTTGCGGGAAGCTTTACCGCGCCTGCCCTTCAGCTCGCGTGTTATCTGGCTCACGTTGGCTTTTCTGAGGTCGAAGAGAATCTTCACGATCTCCCTCGCTATTGGGTCGTGCTTTATCTCCGGGATGACGACGTCTATTCCCAAACCACCATATTCCGCATAGACGTTGAGGAGCCTGAGGTAGGACTGGGCCATCCGAGAAACGACCTCGAAGCTCGCCCTCATTGCTTCGAGGGCCTTTTTGAGCTCCTGAACTTCCCTGGCCAGGTCTTCATCAGGCATGATGGTTATTTGTCTGCTCAATCCTAAAGGGTTTCCGGTCAGGGGTGAGCAGAAGTCTTAGACCTTAACGGGCGTTCTTAGCTTCCAGCCGTCGATGCTGAAGCCGCCCATTTTCTCAAGGACGTGTTCTATCACCCTTTCAAGGTTTTCAGCCCGGCATTCCCTAAGAGCGCTTAAGAACAGCTCTACAAACTCCCCATCGGGAAATTCCTCAAACATGTACGCCCTTCTAAAGTTTTCGTTCCTGAATAGGCGATAGACTTTGCTCGCTGGAGGTATTTCAACGCCCAAGAACTTCGAATAAACCTCAAGGGTTCTGCTGAGGGCCATGTAATAAAGGTAGCTAAAGCTGGGGTCGCTCCTCTCCTCAGCGTCCTTCAGGCTGTCCAGGTGGTCCCAGAGGAAGTACTTGGAAAGCTCTACCCATGTTGTATCCGGCCTCTCAAAGGGCTTCCTGAGATATTCGAAGGCTTCAGCTTTGAAGTCTTCAGCTATCCCCGTCTTGTCAAACAGGACTTTTCCCATCGCTATTATCCTGGCCGTGCTCCTGCTGTAGCTTGCGAACTCCTCCTCAAAGTATCGCCTTATCTGCTTCGGAGGGTTTGCAAAGTATTCAATCAAAACACCATCCACAAGGACGTTTCCCCGTTCCCTCCAGCCCACGTCGTCGGAGAGGATTATGTAAACGTCCACGTCGGAGCGTTCGGTTTCCAGTCCAACTGCGTAGCTTCCAGTCAGCAGGGCGGCCTCGACGAAATCCCTTTCCCTCCACTCACCAATGAACCGTTCAAGCGCCTGCATCCAGTCTCCCATAACGCCACCTCAGAACTCAGGAATCCTTATCGGGGCCTGCAGCTCCTTCTCGTTCTTCTCAAGGTTTGTTGCTAGCATGCGTATTCTTTCACAGCCCTTTATCTCCCTTATGAACTCCGCTACGCTCTTGGGAACGAGCTCCTCCCACGGCTGGCCTTCTATCATGCGCTTTCTTATCTCAGTAGCGGAAAGGATGTCCTTCCTGAACATGGGCTGGACTATCACTTCATAGCCCTTCTCGCGGAAGAGCTGGGCAACGAGGGAGTTGCCGGTGAAAACGACATCGAAGCGCGGGACCATGCTCACCACGTAGGTCGCCCAGATGGCGTTGAAGTTTATGTCCGGGAGAGGGATCAGGTAGTAGCGCTTGTCCATTCCGGCCTCGTTTAATGCCCTTATCAGCATCTCCATTCTCTCACTCGTTGTGAATGGGTTTTTAAGCGTGTGGCTGGCTTGTGCACTTCCTATTCCGAGTATAACCTCATCAACCTGCGAAAAGACAAACTCAAGGGCTTTGATGTGCCCGTTGTGAACCGGCTGAAATCTGCCGACGAAGAGGGCGCGCTTTGGTTTTGACATAGTTTCCAACCTCCGTTCAAAATTTTTAAACCTTCTATTTAAAATTTTTAAACCAGCTTTACCCTCACCTTGTCTCCGACCTTGAGGCCGAGCCTTTCCGCTGCGGAGCCCTGATTAATGGCTATTTCAAGATAGCCGTGGCTGCCGGGCAAAGCCAGCAACCCTCCGGGCTGAACCCGGCCGTAGGTGTCGAGGTAGGGGATTTTCAGGCCAAAATCTATCAGCTCAATCTCCCTCGGCCTTTCATAGTCCTCAAGGTTCAGGATGAGGTTGCCGAAGTCGTCTATGTAAATTACCTTAAGAATCCATGTATCTTTCACTCGCTCTGGGGCAATCCGGAGCCCTATAAGAGTTTCCAGATCAATCTCCGGGCCCAGCTTTCCGGGCTCATATCCCAGATCCAGCAGAGCTCCCGCAGGTCCGAAGACATCCCTGCCGTGGAAGGTGGGGCTTATCTTCCTCCCGATTATTCCTTCCATCTTCCGGAGGTCGATCTCGTAAGCTGCCCGCGGTTCAATCCACTTCAGGGGCAGTGTTGCCAGGCCGTTGTCGGGAACTACGAGGAACTGCTTCCCTTCAATGATTACCCCTCTTCTCTCTGTGCCGACCCCGGGGTCAATGACACCGACGTGGATTGTATCTGGAGGATAGTATTTCACGGCCTGCTCCATGACAAATGAGCCCTCAAGAATGGAGTGCCTCGGAATTGAGTGTGTTATGTCAATGAGCTTTGCATCTGGATTTATGCTTAAGATAGCACCCTTCATTTCCCCCACATAGGGTCCTCTGAGACCGAAGTCTGTTGTCAGGGTTATCATGACACCACCTAAAACTTATTAACCTGAAGGTTTAAGAGCATTTGGAATGGTGGGCATGAGAAAGCTCCTTCCTCTGGTGCTGATACTTGTCATTCTGGCCTCGGGCTGCCTCATCAAACAGCCCGCCCGGGTTAGCTTTAAAATTGACAAAACAGTCCTGAAACCAGGTGAGGATTTTCATGTTATAGTGACCATCAACAATACAGGGAAGGTTGCCCTGATTAATGCCCGGCTGCTCCTCAAAGACGAGAGCTTTAAAATCCTTCAGGCTCCCAAATTCCCGGCTCCTTTAAAAGTCGGGGAGAGCGTTGAGCTGATGTGGATTCTGAAAGCGCCGGACAAACCGGGGGTTTACAGTTTGTATCTGCCCCTTGAGCTTGAGGATGAGCTCCACAGGTCTTGGGGAGGGTTCTACGGGCAGTTCTCCATTCGGGTTGTAAAAGAGGAAATTCCTGTTCTGGGTAGAGGGGTGGAAATGAACATCACGGTTCCTCAGGAAGTTAAAGGCGGTAGTGTGTTTGATGTCGAGGTGTCAATAGCTAACGACGAAACAAGCAGCATCGATATCTACAACCTCTCCCTGTCCCTTCTCGACGGCATGAAAATTGTGGGAAAGGAAAGAATCCCCTCAACACTTCCTGCCAAATCCTCGGAAAAGCTTGTGTATAAAGTGAAGGCTCCTTACAGATATGTCTCCGGCTACATCTCTGCCACCCTGAGGTATGTTTCAAGGGATCAGGTGAAAACCCTCGTGGAGAGTTCCAAGACTACGGTGATCTGGAAGCCGTGGAATGCCACCAGAGATGTTCTCATGGAAGCATATGGGGCAAAATACCACTGGATTACGGATGAATACATCGTCGATGCATACTGGAATCAGAAATATAACTCCACATCTCGCTTCAATCGCACTGAGCTCAGACCTTATGCACTTCCTCTCGTTAAAGGAGTAAAATCTGATTACGAAGCTGCAATTGCAGTCTACAACTGGATAAGCTGGATATCAGTCCAAAAGACGAAAAATATCACACTGAATCCCATGGAGATGATTAGAAGGGAAGAGAAGGTTGACTATATGGAGGGACAGATACTTTTCACAGCCATGATGCGCTCGTTAAATATTCCCTCCAGGATAGTGAGCCTCTATGACGGTAAGGACTGCACAATAAATCCGATTTCAGAGTTTTATGTCTCGGGGAAGTGGTATGTGGTTGATTTCAGGCATAAATTCATCGGAACACGGGATGAATATCTCGCAACTCCCTACTTCCCGAGGATATACCAGCTGCTCACGAAGGATAATTATAAGCTGGTGGCTCAGAGCCCTGAGGATATGAAAGGGCACGAGCATATAGATGTGACCCCGGACTATCTGGTCAACATTGACGGGAGGCTCTCGGAGATTATTTTCAACAGGTTGAATCCGACAATAAAATCCAAGGTCAATAAGGTGCTGCTCAATTTGGATGAGAACGAGAGGCTGTTTGCCCTCTTCCTCTTTGCCTCAGCCCCTGAGAGAGACCTCAACAATGTCCTCGGCAACTACAGCGAGGGAAGAATTGAGAAAAGAATAAAAGTGCTCTATGAGTTTTACAGAAACATGCCGTGGTCTGAAGACTTCACGAAATACTGGAAGCTGTTTGCGGGGGAGGAATGATGATAGTCGTGCTTCGCCTTGGACACAGACCCGAGAGGGATAAGAGGATAACGACCCATGTGGCCCTGACAGCGAGAGCCTTTGGGGCCGATAAAATCATCATAGCCGCTGAGGAGGACGAGCATGTAAAGGAGAGCGTGGAGGACGTTGTGAAGCGCTGGGGAGGACCCTTTGAGATAGAATTTGATCCTCGGTGGAAGGCGCTGATGAGGGAATGGCGCGGCAGAATAGCCCATCTGACAATGTATGGCATTCACATAGACGATGCCATCCCGGCAATTAAAGAAGACCTCCAGCATGGTGAGGATTTACTGATCGTCGTTGGTGCCGAGAAGGTGCCCAGAGAGGTCTATGAGATAGCAGACTACAATGTAGCGGTTGGAAATCAGCCCCACAGCGAAGTTGCAGCACTAGCGGTCTTTCTGGACAGGCTGCTTGGTGGAGAGGGACTTAGAAAGGAGTTTCAGAATGCCAAGCTTAGGATAATCCCCCAGGAGAGAGGCAAAAGGGTCGTGAATCTGGAGGAATGAAGATGCTCAACAGATACCGCCCTCTTTTCAAAAAATATCTGGAGCTCATAGTATCTCCGCTCGCCAGAGCGGGCCTGACACCAAACCAGGTTACGGTGATGGGGCTTGTGATAAGTCTCATCGGAGCGTATCTCTTTGCGATTGGGAGACAAACCACCGCGGCGCTGGTTCTGCTTTTTGGGGCTCTTGTTGATGCCCTCGACGGCACTCTAGCGAGGCTCACAGGGAAAACGAGCAGATTTGGGGCTTTCCTTGACTCAACGTTCGACAGAATAAGCGATGGGGCCGTGCTTTTCGGGATTGCGTATGCAGGTCTTGCTGACTGGCGTGTGGTGTTTGCGGCCTTTATGGGCAGCTATCTCGTGAGCTACGAGAGGTGCAGGGCAGAGCTGGCGGGTTCCGGAAGGCTGGCCGTTGGAATAGCAGAAAGGGCCGAGAGGCTTCTCATACTCATAATAGCTGCCCTCTTCGGCCATGTTGAATATGGAGTTTATGCCGTTGCGGTGCTGGCATGGATAACTGTCTTCCAAAGAATGGCGGCCGCCTATGAGAGGCTTAAATGAATAAAAAGGGGAATGACGAAAATTTCGCTATGCGAGGCGCTGCCGATGAAGAGCCCTGCCGTTTCCGACCCCTTAACCGTTTTTTCTGATAGAGTCTTATTGGAACATGCAGCTGATGAG
>WAPO01000014.1 GCA_015520705.1 Thermococcus sp.
AATGGAATAGACCACGGGGCTTATTTCAAAGGCCTTAATCAGAAAGGGTCTGTCGGCATGCGGATTTTGAGCGCCAAAGGGCGGGTTCATCACGACCGTTCCCACATGCACGCTGAACTCCGAAACGTCTGAATTCACAAGCTCAATGCAGTTCTCAAGCCCGAGGGAGCTGACATTTTCCCGGGCGATTTTCAGGGCCTCTTCATCTATCTCGACAGCGTAGACCCTCTCAGCCCCCAGCAGACATGCACCGATGGCCAGAACCCCTGTTCCAGCTCCCAGATCGGCGATCATTTTTCCTTCAATATCCCCGAGGCTTCTGGCCAGCCAGAGGAGTTCTGCCGCAACACTGCCCGGGGTTCTGTACTGCTCAAGCTCCGTCTTCGGGTTCTTGAAGCCTTCTAAGCTGGAAAGGATCATGGCAAGATGCTTCTTCCTCATGTAATCACCCGTAGAACCTCTCCACGAGTTCCCTCAGGGTTCCATGCATTTGATATCCTGGAACTCCAAGGGCTGTACCTGCAATGCCAAGGATTATCGTTATTGAGACTGCTCCCACGAAGAAGAGCACGAAGGCAAGTACAGATGTGGAAAACGCCAGCCCTATTCCAACTCTCTTCAAGAGGAGATACGAAAATGTTGCAAAGAATCCCAGGACAAACCCCAGCTTTATGGAAACGAATGGAATTAGAACTGACAGGAACAGGAGGACATACCACCCCGGTTTGATGTATGTCAGGAGGGAAAGGGCTGTTCTGAGAGACCAGTAACAGATTCCGAAGATGAGGAGCCAGTTCAAAACGTTAAACACCGTTCCCAGGTCCATGAAAGGCGACCCCCAAAGGTTCATTGATGCTTCTTTTACCGCCGACTATCTCGTCGAATTTATACTCTTCCCTCAGCCCGAGGAGGAGCTCAACTTCAGGCGGCGTCAGAACCGGCTTTCTCCAGTTCTCAACGTCATCTATCGGAACCCTCGGACAGGCAACCACGACGTATGCATCGAAGTCGAATCCCTCAAGGGATGGATAGCTGATGTGGTTCATTGCTATGAGCTCGGCTTTACGGCCGTGTTCCCGCAGGAGCCGGACAATCCTCCTCGCTTCTGCAAGTCTCAACTGACCTTTCTTCGTGCTTATGATAACTCCAAATTTCTCCGCATTGTATGCCTTGGCTATCTGCCCCCATCTCTTCCTGATTGTCCTCTCCACCTCCCTCTCCATCCAGAGGGCATCACCGCTGTAGGGATTTACGGCCAGAGTGGGCTTTTTTGTTGCCAGAGCGACGCCTATGGGGTGAAAGTAGCCGGCCCCGATGAAGAGAATGCCATCAGCATCCACATATGCCGCCGTGAAGTTGCATCCCAGAACCTGCCCCCTGAAGGATACCCTTCCGTCTCCCTCTCCTATAAACACCTTAAATCCGTGATTTTCGAGAAAATCTCTCGCCCTTTCGAGCTGGTGGATATGCTGAACCGTGGTTACAAGGCCTATTCTCCTGCCCAGCTTTCTAATCTCCCCGAGGTTCCTCTCGAGGGCCGGAATCACATCGACCTTTGCAAAGGCCGGAACGAAGATAGCGGGAACCTCAAGATGCAGCTGCATGTATGAGTGGCCGAGGTGTATCAGGGCATCGCACCCGAGCATCTTGGCCTCTCTGTCCGCCGGATCGCAGGCACCATAATTGATGTCACCGCTTATTATTACATCTATCCCCTCTCCCTCAAGGAAGCATGCCAGTTCCTGAGCTTCGCGTTTTAGTCCCTCAGGGGTCTGGATGAGAACCCTCTCTGCCCCTATCTCCCTCAGCTTTTCAAGTATCTCCCTCTCATGAACCTCGTGCATTTCCTCACCGGATGAATTTTTGGTGGGGACGTTTAAAACCCTTGCCTGGTTTCATGAAAAACTTTTTATAGAAGCTCCATCAACTATACCTCGAAGTCCGATGTATGGAGGCGATAGGGATGGAGGATGTTATAGTTGTTACAACTGAGGAAGTGCCCGGATACCGGGTTGTGGAGGTTAAGGGCATAGCCCGGGGCGGTGTTGTTAGAGCGACCCACCTCGGGAGGGACATTATAGCAGGCTTCAGAAACCTCGTCGGGGGCGAGGTTAGGGAATACACCGAGATGATGGCTGAAGCGAGAGAGATAGCCCTGCAGAGGATGATTCAGCATGCCAGAGAGATGGGGGCAAATGCCGTAGTTGGAATGAGGTTCATGACATCCAATGTGGGACAGAGGATGGCGGAAGTCTACGCCTTCGGCACAGCTGTTGTGGTCGAGAGGGAGTGATGGGGGCAGTTGAATGAGGCTCTGGGTTCTCCCCGTGCTTTTTCTTCTTCTATCGATTCCCTTTGTCTCTGCCCAGAACGGGGCGGCTGAGGCGTTTATAAAATCCATGAGCTCTGGAGATTATTCATACCTCAGACCCTATCTAAGCGCTCAGATGCAGTCTGCCTTTCCCGAATCCAAGTTCAGGGAACTGAGGAATTCTCTTATCGAAAAATACGGCAGGATAACCAATATAAGCTATGCCGGCTCGGAAGGTGGATATGCGTATGTTAAGGTTAATTTTGAAAAGGCAGCTGTGACCTTCAAGCTTGTGATGGAGGGCGGGAAGATATATGGTATATGGATTGTGGGAGTTTCCCGGAGCTCAAAAAGCGGTCTCACACCTCAGGAAGCAATGATGGAGGCGCTCGTCAGGGATAATTATTCTCTGGCGGAGAGATATTTCAGTCCTCTGATGAAAAAGGTCTTTACAAAGGCTCTTTTTGAGAGAACCCGGGGGATGATAATCCAGTCCTGCGGGGAGATTAGGGGATACTCTTTCGAAAGGAAGGAAGGGGATGTGTATTATTACCGACTGCTCTGCGAGAAGAGGAGTGTTACTGTTACTGTTACGGTTAAGGGGGGCTTAATAGAAGGCTTTCACATGGGATTTCCCGGGTTTAACTTCGCCCTTCCGGTGTTGTACCCCCTTATTGGGGCATTGCTGGCAGTTTTAGCTCTGTGGGCATACCTGAGAGTAATCAAATTCGCCGAACTTCTGCTTGGCATGGCAGTGCTGCTGATAAGTCTGGTTGTTCAGAGCCCGATTCAAGCCATTCCTCAGCTTGTTGGAGCTGGAAATCTGATATTCCAGATAGTATGGGCTGGTTTTATAGCCGCTATTGTGCAGGAACCTCTCAAATATTATTTTTCACGGGATAAAGGTTTGAAGGAGGCCCTCTATGTTGGAGCGGGATTTGGGCTTGCAGAGGGAATACTGACGCTGGGAATTGCCATTGTCTTCGGTGGCATGGCATCACCTCTGGCTATGCTTGAGAGGTTTCTGGTGCTCATGTTCCATGCATCCACCACACTGCTCTTTGCTTATGCATACAGAGAAGGATGGGGAGGCAAGGCACTTGGGGCCATGGTGCTGATCCACGGGGTTATGGACAGCCTTGCGGCATACTGGAAGGTAGCACCATCCCTCGGACTTCTTGCGACGATTTACATTATAACAGCTTTAACTGCAGGGATCGTGCTCTTCACGCTGATAGGGAAGGCAAAAAACGAGGTGGAGGAGGCAAAGATTGTTTGGTGATGCCAAGGACAAGGCTCTGAAAAAGCTCAGAAAGGACATGCGCTCGGGGCTTTATTCTTTTTTAGTCCTCACCATACTGGAAAGGGAGGGAGAGCTCCACGGCTACGCGATAAGAAAAAAACTTGAGGAATTTAGCGATGGAAGGCTTGTTCCAAGTGAGGGGGCGCTCTACGACATCCTCAAAAGTTTAAAAAAATATAAGCTCGTTGATAACTTCTGGGCTGAGGTCGGTGGAAGACCAAGGAAGTACTACCGCCTCACAGAGCTTGGGAGGGAAGTTCTGGCTGAGCTTAAGGGCGAAATAGGGGAGATAATGCTCATCCTTAAAAGGATGGAGGGATTGGAATGAACAGGATTGAGGTCTTCATCGCGGTTGGTCTTCTCATGGCCGGCCTTCTGACACTCACCTTCAGGAACAGGCGGCAGTTTCTCATCGGCTTCCGCATAGGCTACACCTACCAGTCGGAGAGGGCGTGGAAGAAAACCAACACCTTCGCTGGCGTTTTCATGGTGGTGCTCTCGCTCTTCCTGCTCCTGCTGGCGTTCATGGAGGTTCCCATCAACGGATTCGTCATCGTCATGATTGCGGGCACCTTCATCATGACTGTGGCCGGAACGCTTATCGCCAAGAGAACCTACGAGGAGGAAGACATCTCAACCGAAGCCCCGAAAAGACCGGGTGAACTCATAAGGATAGACATAAAGCCATACCTGCTCATCCAGCTCTCAGCGCTTGCGCTCTACTTCATCCTGCTCGCCGTTCTCTGGAACAGACTGCCCGAAAGGATAGCTATACACTTCAATGCTGGCGGAAACCCCGATAACTTTGCACACAAAAGCCTCGGAGCGGTGCTTCTTCCCCTGATAGTTCAGACAATACCCGTGGCCATGACGGCCATGCTCAAGGAGCCGGGGTTTGCACCCCAGCTGAAGTTCAGTGAGCGCGGATGGAGGGCATTCGCAGAGTTCATGACCGCATTCAGTCTCCTGCTCACCATGGTCTTTGCCACAACAGTCCTCTACAATGCGGGTTTCATATCGGGTAGATGGATAAGCTACTTCGCCTGGTTAATCCTGGTCGTCACGGGAGTTATGATATACAGGCTTCTGCGGGCGAGGGGCTATGGGAGTTGAGTTACTCAGGGTTCTCTACGCCCTCTTCATGGGTTCCTTCCTCATAATCGCGGGAGTGCTAACGCTCACCTCGAAGGGCGAGCCCGGGATAGGCTTCCGCATAGGTTATACATACCTATCGGAGAGGGCGAGGAGGAAAGCAAACCGCGTTGCCGGGATAATGACAATCGCCACAGGTGCTGTCCTCATCATCGCAGGCTTTCTCCTGCCCATGGCCTATCTCTGGGGGATACTCATCGCAGGCCTGCTCTCCTCGGTTGCCATTGCCTATATTGTGGCGAAGAGGGAATACGAGCTTGAAGAGCTCTCCCTTGAGGCTCCCGCCGGAAAGGAGAGGGAGATAAAACCGCCGAACGTTAGAAAGCACCTAGCCTTTCAACTTCTCTGCCTGATCGGAGTGCTTCTCCTCTCGCCAAAACTCCAGAGGGAGAGCACCCTCTTTATGTGCGCGTTAATTCTCCTGTTCATTAGCTTAACCATCTTTACCTCCCGTCCGCTGGTCTTCCAGCTGGCGCCGGGCTTCAAGGGCAGGATGGCGGAAGGATTTGCCCTCTCGATGAGCTGTGCCTCTCTGATGCTTCTCATCCTCGCGACGGCCGAGGCTTTCAACGTTAGCACTCTCGGCGGTCTGCTCATCGGATTCCTCGCCCTCGGAGTGCTCTTCTACGGTGTGTTCAAGGCCCTCGTTAGTTCCTATGAAGAGGGGTACTATTAGGCTACCTAAATTCCCGATAACCTTAAATTATCCTCCTCACTCCATCATGTGGTGATGATATGTCCCTCGAAGAACTCTACCGCTACATAAACTGGCGGATGGATCCAGAAGATGAGAGGGCAAGGGAAAGGTTCAGCAGGATAACGGAGTTCTTTGAATCAATCCGGGAACAACTTCCGCAGGGGGGAAGGGTTCTTGACCTCTGCGCGGGAACCGGAATAGCGGGAGCTGCCCTCGCGAAGGCAACCAACGCCAAACTCCTCACCCTTCTCGACGCCAGAAAAGAGGATCTCGAAAAGGCCGGGGAGTGGTTGAGGATAGCGGAAATAAGCCCGGAACTCAGGCTCGTCCGGGGCGACGCGAGGGAAGCCGCGAGCCTCATCGGGGAGCACGATATCGCGGTTCTCTGGGGCTATACGATGCCGCACTTCGACCCGTTTGATGCAGTAAAACTCTTCGCGAATGCCGCCTTAACGCTGAGTAACGACGGAATCTTTATGATTGAAGATGGGGACAGGGTTTACGG
>WAPO01000015.1 GCA_015520705.1 Thermococcus sp.
ATAAACTCATCCCCTCCTCGGAAACTGCTGTTCCAATAAGACTCTGGGAGAATTGAAACTATTCAACAGTATCGCTAATACTCCCAACGATTGTTGGTTCCAATAAGACTCTGGGAGAATTGAAACCGATAGCGCTCTACTCTGCAATCTCAACAATGGACGAGTTCCAATAAGACTCTGGGAGAATTGAAACTACATGGCGACCATGATGGTGAAATCCGGACGCATATAGTTCCAATAAGACTCTGGGAGAATTGAAAGTCAAAGGTCTATGTGGATGGCAGGGTTTTCAGGATTAAGTTCCAATAAGACTCTAGGAGAATTGAAAGGCCGGCTCAGCCTTGCTATGAATTTGAGAGAAGTGATGTTCCAATAAGCCCTCGCAGTTCCTTACTCTGCAATTCTTCCAAGCAGGTAGGTTGTGCTCGTCTTTTCCACCCTCACCTTTAAGAACTCGCCGATTGGTGCATCAGGGAGTATTATCTCCTTGTAGTTCATTGTCCTGCCCTCGATTCCCCCCTTCTTGCCGGCCCCATGGGTCAGAACCTCAAGCTCCCTTCCGAGGTAGCGCCGGTTGATTTCATGCGCTATCTGGAGCCTGAGCCTGTGGAGGTACCTTGAGCGCTCCTTGACCTTCCATCCCGGGAGCTGCTTCCACCTCGCCGCTATTGTCCCGGGCCTCGGTGAGTAGCGGGAAACGTTTATTTTATCCGGCCTTATGCGCTTCACGACCTTCACGGTATTCTGGAAGGCCTCCTCGCTCTCCCCTGGAAAGCCCACGATGACGTCCGTGTTGAGGTTCAGCTCCGGAATCCTCCTCCTGAAGACTCTGACTATCTCCTCAAACTCCTCAACGGTGTATGTTCTCCCCATCCTCCTCAGAATTTCATCGTCGCCGCTCTGAAGGGGAAGGTGGAGGAACCTGTATATTTTTTCATCCTGATAGGCCTCGACCAGCTCATCGAGGAACTTCAGCACATGGTTCGGGTTCATCATGCCAACCCTCACACGGAAGTTCCCATCTATGGCCGTTATCTCATTCAGAAGCTCGGCAAGGTTCGTCCCGATGTCGAAGCCGTAACAGCCGGTATCTTCACTCGAAAGCTGTATCTCTTTATAGCCCTTTGCAACGGCCTCTTTAACCCATTTCACGATGAGTTCGGGTTTATAGCTTTTCAAAACACCTCTTGCGAAGCGTGTTGCGCAGTATGTGCAGGCATTCAGACAGCCCTCGCCGATGGGAACGACGAAAGCCACTCCAGACTTCCATATTCTCGGGAGTTCAAGCTTATCTATACTCCTCTCACGCCAGCCTTCAACGCTGATGAACTTCTCTCCGGCCTCAGCAGCCTTCACCGCATCAACTATCTGATCTATACTCTTAACTCCCAGAACCGCTGAAACGCGGGCATCTATGGCCGAAGGATTAACATGGGGCAGACAGCCGGTAACAATGACCCTTCTGCCCGAATCGAGGAGCTCTTTAATTCTGAGGCGCATGTGCTTCTCCGTCGGGTCTTTCACGGCGCATGTATTTACGATGACGCAGTCGGCGCTGTCCGGGTCGCTGAGCTCATAACCAGCTCTAACCAGAAGGGCTTCCATGATTTCGGCATCCGCCCTGTTCCGCGTGCATCCGTATGTCTCGATGTGTATCCTCATCATAGGGCGCTTTGAGGTGTCATTTAAAAAGTTAATTGGCTGATCACTGCTAACAAAAGAAAAGGATTAAAGCCCAAAAGGGCTGTGAATGCATGAGTTGAAGTCTAATCAGATAACTTCAGCAAAGGCAAACTTTCTCTTGACCGAGTTGATCACGATTTCAACTTCCTGGCCAACCTGGGTGTTCGGAACAAAAATAACAAACCCCTTTACCCTGGCTATGCCATCTCCGCCTTTACCAATGCTCTCAATCTTGACCGTGTATCTTTCTCCAACCTTAACCGGAGCCTCATAGCTCCTTTCACCAAATCCATATCTATCTCCATACATATCCAACACCAACTTTCCAAACTTTAAGCACTCCAAAAAGAGCGCTGATCTCAGTTGTTCATGCCCCTTATAAAGCTTTGCATGCCTCTCTGATGTACTTTTATATACACTACCTGTGGGTTGGGTTCATCGATGTAAAAGAAAATCTGTTGAAGAGCTTTAAAATCCATAACCAGGGGTTAAAAACTTCTATTTCTAATTCTAAGCTTTACAAAACCCTTTTATAAATAACAAACGAAATTTATACCGACAATATGCGAAAAAAGATTAAATCAGCGTTGAAACAAAAATTGGAGGGAGGGACGATGAGTTTCATTATTGTATTCATGTGGTCATTTGTGCTCTGGTTAGTTCTCACCGCAGGAACCAAGGGAATGCTCTGGAGTGCGGAAGAGCTGGTTGCTGGCGTTGTATTCTCCCTGATTGTTGGATACGCCACGAGGAACATCATTGGAGAAAAAGCGGACAGGTTCTTAAGCCCTTCAAAGTGGGTCGGCTTTGTTGTGTACTCACTGGGGCCCCTCTTCTGGGGCATGACGAAGGCAAACCTCGATGTCGCCTACAGGGTCATAACGGGCAAGATAAAGCCCGGAATCGTCAGGGTTCCCGTTGACCTTGATAATGACGCCCAGTACACCATTCTGAGCAACTCAATCACCCTAACACCCGGAACCCTCACAATTGACGCATGCCCGGAGGAGAAAGCCCTCTATGTGCACTGGATTTACGTCAGGGACGAATACCCGGAGAGCTCCGAACCGATTTCAGGCTCCTTTGAAAAGTGGGCGAGGAGGTTAGGAAGATGATCGCGCCGGTGTTCTTCTACTCAGCGCTGATAGTCATGATAGGGGCATTTTTATCTGTGCTTAGGGTGCTCTTTGGCCCCACAGTGCCCGACAGGGTGGTCGGCGTTGACACGCTGAACACGCTCATCGTTGCGGGGATGGTGCTCCTCGGGGCGGCCTATGACAGGACGATTTACATTGACATCGCCATAGTTTATGCTCTGCTCAGCTATATAGGCACTCTGGCAATAGCGAGATACCTGCAGGGGGGATTGGAGTGATAGAATACGTAATCTACGCTTTCCTGGCGATTAACATAATTTTCAACCTTCTGGGGAGCTTTTCCCTTCACCGCTTCCCGGATGTCTATACGAGGCTCCACGGTGCGACGAAGTGCACAACCTTCGGGACGATATTTGCGGTTCTGGCGGTTGTTACGCATGCACTCTACCGGCTGAAGGTTACCGGTGATCCGAAATACCTCCAGATGGCCCTTCACAGCGGGGTTGCTCTCGTTGCTCTCCTGCTGACCAACCCGACAGGAGCCCATGCAATAGCAAAAGCGGCCCATCTGAGCGGTGTGAAGCCCGCTAAAGCGGTTATAGATGCGTATGAGGAGAAGCTCAGGGGTGAAGCCCAATGAACGTTTTGAGCGTTGATGTCATTCTGCAGTTCGGCATTCTGCTGGGGGTGCTCCTTTCGGCTTACCTAACCATAACGTTTAGAGACCTTCTGAGTGCGGCCCTTGCTTCAGCTGCAATGAGCCTCCTCCTGAGCATGGAGTTTTACATGCTTCATGCCCCTGATGTTGCAATAGCTGAAGCCGCTGTGGGAGCTGGCGTCGTTACTGCCATAGTTGTCTACGGCATTGCCAAAACAGAGAGATGGGAGCGTGAGGCACCATGAAGAGAACCCTTGGAGCTCTGTCGCTGCTCTTCATACTCGGCGTTCTTCTCATAGTTGCCCATCCAAACTACGGCCTGAAGTTCGGCCTCGGCGGAAAGGACTGGCAGGCCTACCGCTACACAGACCAGTACTACATTGAACACGGCGTCGAGGAAGTGGGCGGAACCAACATCGTCACCGACATAGTCTTCGACTACAGAGGCTACGATACGATTGGAGAAGCTACAGTTCTGTTTACGGCCATAGCAGGTGCTGTTGCTCTCCTGAGGCCATGGAGGAGGGAGGAAGAATGAACCACCGTTCGGTGCGGAGTGACATGGGGTTGATAGTCAAAACCACGGCGAGAGCCACGATTCCCCTCATAGGAATATTCGGTGCATACATAGTCTCCCACGGACACTTAACACCGGGAGGAGGATTTCAGGGAGGAGCGACGATAGCGGGAGCCGGCGTGTTGTTTCTGATAGCCTTCGGGTTGGAGGAGGCAAAGAAGCGCTATGATCACCACGCTTACTCCGCTCTGGAGAGCCTTGGGGGGCTGGTCTTTCTCGGCATTGCTATGCTCGGCCTCAGCGTGGCGTTCTTCTACAATATGCTTTGGAGGAAAGGCATTGCCTTCGCAGGAAAGCCAGGGACTCTGCTCTCAGCCGGATACCTCCCCATAATGAACCTCGCCGTAGGACTGAAGGTCTTTGCAGGTCTGATAAGCGCCATGATGGCAATATCCATGTACAGGAGGTGGAAGGAATGATTCCCTTTCAGTTCATCACAGCTTTCCTCTTAATATTCATGGGACTCTACGCCTTCCTCTACAAGCGCAACCTGATCAAGCTCATTTTGGCACTGGATATCATAGATTCGGGAATTCACCTGCTCCTGATAAGTCTCGGCTACCGTCTGGAGGACGGGACGCTGCCAACGGCGCCCATCTATACAGGCTACGAAACGCTGAAAGGAACGCCCATGGTGGGCCCGATTCCCCAGGCTCTGGTGCTCACATCAATCGTCATCGGCGTCTGTATCCTCGCTCTTGCCATGGCACTGACGGTTAATGCCTACAGACACTACGGAAGCCTCGACATCAACAAGCTGAGGAGGTTGAGAGGATGAACGTTTTACCCTTCCTCATCATCGTCCCCCTCATGGGAGCGTTCTCAATGCCCCTGAGCAGCCTGCTCGGAGAGAAGGCGAGAAGCGCATGGGCGGTGCTCGTGAGCGCGCTGACCCTGGCCGTCGCCTCAAAGGTGTTCTACGACGTGTGGAGCACAAAGCAGCTGCTGGTCTATACACTGGGAGACACAACACCCCTTGGAAAGGGAGTGGGCTTCCCGATAAGGATTCTGTGGGAGGTTGACCTGTTCGGGGCGCTGCTGGCCCTCATTGTGGCCTTTGTTGCCTTCATGGCCATAATATACTCCCTCGAATACATGAAGCACGACACCGGACTGGAGAAGTACTACACCCTGATCACAGTGCTTGAACTCGGTATGCTCGGTATAGTGATTACGGGAGATCTCTTCAACTTCTATGTGTTCCTTGAGATAATGAGCATAGCGAGCTACGCCCTCGTTGCCTTCAGAAACGACACATGGGAGGGCATTGAGGCCGGTATTAAATACATGTTCGTCGGCTCTCTGGCGAGCTCGTTCATCCTCCTCGGGATAGCACTCCTCTACGGCCAGTATGGAACGCTAACCATGAGCTACCTCGCGGTCAAGATAGGCCAGAACCCGACCTTTGTGGGCAAGGCTGCTCTGGGGTTCTTCATAGGCGGTCTTCTCTTTAAGAGCGGTGCAGTTCCCGTCCACATGTGGCTCGCCGATGCCCACCCTGCTGCACCGAGCTCAATCAGCGCCATGCTCTCGGGTCTGGTCATAAAGGTGGGCGGAATTTACGCTTTGACGAGGATTGCCTTCAGCATTTACGGCACGAGCATAAATATAAAGACGGTCGGATGGATAATAATCCTCTTCGGATGCGCGACGCTGATAGTCGGAAACGCGATGGCGGTTATTCAAACAGACATGAAGAGGCTCTTTGCCTTCTCAAGTGTGGGCCAGATAGGCTACATCCTCCTGGGAATAGGGATAGGTCTGGCGGCATACGGCACGAAGGTTGGAGACATAGCGCTGGCAGGTGCGGTATACCACATCGTCAACCACGCCCTGATGAAGGCCCTCCTCTTCCTCGTCGCCGGTGCTGTGCTCCACCAGATCGGCACCAAGAACCTCAACGAGCTAAGCGGACTGGCAAAGAGGATGCCCTTCACGAGCTTTGCTTTCCTCATTGGAGCCGCCGCGATAATAGGCCTGCCGCCGCTCAACGGCTTCGCCAGCAAGTGGCTCATCTACGAGAGCTCCGCCCTGTTTAACCCCTTCCTCGCCGCAGTAGCTGTCATTGGAACAGCTTTCTGTACAGCTGCATACATCAGGGTTCTCTTCACGTTCTTTGGAAGGCCCAGCGAGGTTGTGGATAATGCAGAGGAGCCCGGAAAGGCAATGATGCTCCCAATGCTGGTGTTGATAGTCGCAATAATCCTCATGGGGCTCTTCCCATGGCAGATAAATGACAAAATAATGCTCCCGACAGTGGATATGCTCAAAGACCAGCTTCACTATGTTGCGGCGGTTATAGGAGGTGCCTGAAATGTTTGGATACTGGGATGCCCTTTACTTCATTTATGTTTTAGTGATAGGCATGCTCATCGCACACATGCTCTCCAGGTGGGCCGAAAAGGTTAGCATGGGAACGAGGAGGAGCGGCGACGGTACAAAGATATTCATCAGCGGTGAGGACGAGGAGAAGGTTATACCGCAGTTTGAGCACTTCAGAGGATACGTCACGGGAAGACACACCATGTGGGGCCTGATCAGGGGAATACACAGGATGTTCCTCATATTCAGGAGGGAGCACAACGGTCTGCTGACGGACTATGTGGCGTATCTCCTCATAACGACCGCCGTGGTCTTGGGCGCTCTTGTAATATGGGGGTGAGATGATGGAAGAAAGGAGAGAGCTGGAAAAAAGGATTGCAAAGCTCTGCAGGTATATAGGCAGATCGCCATGGGTGTTTCACGTTAACAGCGGATCATGCAACGGATGTGATATCGAAATCATCGCAGCGCTGACCCCCCGCTACGACGCCGAGCGCTTCGGTGTCAAGCTGGTCGGGACGCCAAGGCACGCGGATATCCTGCTTGTAACCGGGCCAATCACAAACCAGAGCCTTGAGAGGGTCAAGCTCGTCTATGAACAGACGCCGGAGCCAAAGGTTGTGCTCGCAATAGGGGCGTGTCCCACAGGCGGCAGCGTATTCTTTGAGAGCCCATTCACCAACGCGCCCCTCGACAAGCACATACCCGTTGATGTGTTCATCCCGGGCTGTCCGCCGAGGCCCGAGGCAATCCTCTACGGTGTCGTTCTGGCTCTGGAGAAGCTCATAAAAAAGATAAACGGGGAAGGTGAGAAGAAATGACTCCTGAAGAGTTTCTTGAGAGAATAAAGGAGAGGTTTGAGGTTGACGCTCACATCTCGGAGAACAAAATGCCCCACCCGAGGAAGAGGGTCTGGATAAACGTTGACAGAGCAGAGTTCAAGAACCTTATGAAGTTCATAAAGGAGATGGATCCAAAGGCACAGTTTTCAATCATAATCGGGGAGGACAGGGGAGAATATTTGAGTGCGGAGTATCACCTTGAGCTGTTCTACGAACAGCAGCCGAGCCTGTCTGTGATAGTTGCAACCTCATGCCCCAAGGATGACCCGAAGATACCGAGCCTGGGTGATGTGTTCCCGAGCTCAGTGCCCTACGAGCGCGAGAACAGGGAATTCCTGGGAATCGAGTTTGAAGGGATCCCCGACCCGAGAAGGCTCTTCCTCCCGGACGACTTCCCGGAGGGAATTTACCCGCTCAGGCGCGATGAGACCGGAATAAAGCCGGAGATGATCAAGAATGCAGGGCATCCCTACAAAATAGGGGGTGCAAAGAAATGATGGCAGTTGGTGGGGTTCACACTCACTTCACGCCCGGAGGGCACACTAATCAGGTGAACAACAGGGAGATGGCAGATAAAGAGGCACCCCACAGAGGGAAAGCGGATTTTAGAGGGAACAGCTTTCCGCCAGCGCTTTCGTTAGAAAGGGCTGTTATGGTCAAGAATGCAGGACATCCCTACAAAATAGGGGGTGCAGAGAAATGAACAGCAGAATCGAGTACTGGGTTAAGATACCCATAGGCCCAATTCACCCCGCACTTGAGGAGCCCGAGAAGTTCATAATAACCCTCGACGGTGAGCGCATAATCAACGTTGACGTCAAGCTCGGCTACAACCTGAGGGGCCTTGAATGGATTGCGATGAGGAGGAACTACATACAGCTCATGTATCTGGCTGAGAGGATATGCGGCATATGCAGCTTTTCACACAACCACACCTACACGAGGGCCGTTGAGGAGATGGCCGGCATAGAGGTGCCCGAGAGGGCCGAATACATCCGCGTCATCGTCGGCGAGCTTGAGAGAATACACTCCCACCTGCTCAACCTCGGTGTTGTGGCTCATGCCATAGGCTACGATACCGTTCTCCATCTGAGCTGGCTGGCAAGGGAGCGGGTAATGGACATCCTTGAGGCCATAGGCGGCAACAGGGTCAACTACGCCATGAACACAATTGGAGGCGTCAGGAGGGACATCGAGGAGAAGCACAAGAGGGCAATCCTTGATATGATAGAGCACTACCGCAACGAGATTATGCCCAAGATAGAGGAGATATTCCTCTACGACCCGACGGTTGAGGCGAGGCTGAGGGACGCGGGCGTTATTCCAAAGAGGATAGCGGTTGAATACAGTGCCCAGGGGCCGACAGCAAGGGGGAGCGGCGTTAAAAAGGACGTCAGATACAACGAAAAGCTCGGAGTTTATCCGGATCTCGGCGTGGAGCCAGTAACGCCCAAAGAATTCACCGGTGTCATCAAGGGAGACGTCTTTGACAGGATGGTCGTCAGAGTGGGCGAGCTCTGGCAGAGCATGGAACTCATAGAGCGGGCCTTTGACCAGATGCCCGAAGGGAAGATAAAGGCCTTTGCCAAGGACAACCTCATTCTGCTCAAGCTGAAGAAAGCGGATGGGGAAGGGATAGGCCGCTATGAGGCACCGAGGGGTGAGGTCATCCACTACGTCAGGGCGAACCCGGGGAAGGATATCCCCTCAAAGTGGAAGGCGAGAGAGCCCACATTCCCGAACCTCTTCGCGGTTGCAAGGGCCCTCGTTGGAGAGCAGGTTGCAGATATCCCGGTTGCGATAGCCTCAATTGACCCGTGCCTGAGCTGTACGGACAGGGTGGCGGTTGTGGATGCAAAGACAGGGAAGAGGAGGATTTTAACGGAGAGAGACCTCCTTAGGGCTTCGATTGCAAAGACAAAGGAGCTGAACCCGGAGGTTAGTGCCCGACCTGAGGTGGTCGGTGTAGGGTGCCCGAGGGGTGACCTGCCATGAACATCATCTACGCCACACTTGGCTTAATCGGACTCTACATATACGTCTCACTTGCTTCCCTGCTGTGGGAAGGTCTGGACAGGAAGCTCGTGGCGAGGATGCAGCGTAGAGTTGGCCCTCCTCTGCTCCAGCCATTCTATGACTTCCTCAAGCTGGTCAGCAAGGAGTCAATAGTCCCAAGGCACGCGGGCAAAATGTTCGAGCTCGCACCGGTGTGCGCTCTGGCGGTCTCAATAGCCCTGCTGGCATACACGCCCTTCGGCTTTGCCCCCCTCTTCAGCACCAGAGGAGACGTCATAGTCTTCATATACCTGCTCACTCTAATAGCCTTCATCAGGGTGCTCGGTGCAATAAACTCGGGCTCGCCATACGCCCAGATTGGAGCGCAGAGGGAGATGATAATCCTCGTCTCAAGGGAAGTCCCCATGATGCTCGGCCTCTTTGCAATACTCTGGCGTCTGAACAAGCTCGGCGTCAGCAGGCCTTTCAGTCTGGCGACATTTTATGAGCACAATATCTGGGAAATAGGAACCCCACTAACATTCATGGGTGCTGTAATACTCCTCTTCGTCTTCCTTGCATGGCTCGCAAGCGAAATAGAGGTTGGCTACTTCAACATTCCCGAGGCGGAGGAGGAGATAGCTGAAGGCCCTATGGCCGAATACAGCGGAAGGCATCTGGCTCTCTTCAAGCTCAGCAACGCCCTGAAGGAGTTCATAAGCGCAAGTCTGGTCGTGGCGATATTTTTCCCGTGGGGCATAAGCGGCCCGCTCGGGCTCACAGGGGCAGGCGCGTTAATAGCTAACCTGCTCTTCCACACGCTCAAGGTCTTTGCCGTGCTCTTCGTGAGCATGAGCATCTTCAGGGCCATAACGGGAAGGCTCAGAATCACACAGGCGGTTCAGGTTTTCTGGCTCAGAATGCTCCCCGCCGCCATAATAGGAGCTCTGCTCATAGCAATTGACCTCATGGAGGTGATAGCATGAAGGTTCCGCCGACCCTCTCCGTGGTTCTCGGCAACCTCCTCAAAAAGCCAGCGACAAACCCTTTCCCAGAGAAGGAGCCGGTGCCTGTTCCGGAGGGCTTCAGGGGAAAGCTCATCTATCATGTGGACAAGTGCGTCGGATGCAGGCTCTGCGTTACAGTCTGTCCCGCAGGGGTCTTTGAATACATACCGGAAATCAGGAAGGTCACGCTGTGGCTGGGCAGGTGCGTCTTCTGCAAGCAGTGTGTAGATGTGTGCCCAGTCAATGCCCTTGAGATGAGCGATGAGTTCCTGCTGGCGACATACGACAAATATGACGACAGCCTCAGATGGCTCAAGAACGACGAGATAGAAAAAATGATCGAAGAGAAGAAGAAAACGCAGAAGAAGCCTGCACAGAAGTGATTCCTTCTCTTCCATTTTATTACTCTGCTCCCCGCGAATTTTACGTCCTCCCCCGTCCCAAATCATCAATGAACATTTTTATACATCCGAATTCCCGTTTATACATTGGGGAATTCTTCTTTGTAGGTATGTAAAGTTTAGAACTCTTTATATTTGTCGAATTTCAGGTTTTTAACCTTTTGTTTTAGAAACGTATTTATAACGTCTCTGACAACCTGTAATTGAGATTTAGAGGAAATACGGCCTCTATAGGTTTAAAACTTAAAGTTGAGGTGGGAAAATGGGATTTGCCGCATCTTTCCTGTGGTCCCTGATCGTCTATCTCCTCCTTACAGCAGGCTCAGGAAGCATAATCGCATGGAGCCCGGCGGAGCTTATAGCAGGGGTGGTGATAGCAGCAATCATCGGCTACGCAACGAGGAACATTATGGACGAAAGGCTCGAATATTTCTTCAACCCAAAGAGATGGATACTGTTCATCGTCTATGCACTTGGGCCCTTCTTCTTCGCAATGGCGAAGGCGAACTTTGACGTTGCCTACAGGGTCATAACAGGAAAAATCAGGCCAGGAATCGTAAAAATATCTCCAGGGCTTACAAGGGATGAAAGCAGAACTCTGCTTGCCAATTCAATAACCCTGACACCAGGAACTTTCACGCTTGAAATCGACGAAGAGGGTAACTTCTACGTTCACTGGATTAACATTCCCAAAGGAAAGGAGAAGCCCACGCCAGAAGAGCTGTGTGGATACCTTCCAAAATGGGCAAGGAGGATTGCGGAATGACGGTTGTAGGTGCATTCATGTGGGCTCTAATCCTGCTGCTGTTTTCAGCCATGTTAACCTTGATCAGATTGCTCGCAGGCCCCACAATCCCGGATAGAGCGATTGCCCTCGACTCAATGACAACCACGACAGCCGGAGCTATGGTTATCTATGGAGTAATAACGAAACAAGCCATCTTCATTGACGTTGCACTAGTCTATGCAGTTCTGAGCTACATTGCGACACTCTACATCGCAAGATACCTCGTAAGAAAGAGGGTGGGAATAGCATGCGAATGTGAAGGTGATGAAGCATGATAGAATGGATCGTAGGACTCTGCCTTGGAATAGGAGTTACATTCAACCTGCTGGCAAGTATAGGGCTCCTGAGATTCCCGGATGTCTATACCAGAATCCACGCAGCAACGAAATGTACAACATTCGGAACAATCTTCATTGTCCTCGCCACGGTTATCTACTCGATATACTCCTACTACTGGGTTGCAAAAGATCCGGCATGGATAATCATCGGCATACACTCAACCCTCGTGGTTCTCTTCCTCGTCCTGACAAACCCAGTTGGAGCACATGCCATAGGCAGAGCCGCAAGAAAATCCGGAATAAGACCCTATGGAGCCGTGATAGATGAGCTGGAGGGGAGACTATGAACTTCGGAGAGCTGTTTTGGGCGCTGCAGGTGCTGATCGGGCTCGGGCTTTTAATAAGTGCAATAGCCGCTGTGAGGTTCAAAAACCTGGTATCAGCGGTCATTGCAATGGCAGTTTTCAGCCTGATCCTATCGCTGGAGTTCTACGTCCTTCAGGCACCTGACGTTGCAATAGCAGAGGCTGGAGTTGGAGCATGTCTGACGACAGCAATGTATCTGCTCGCAATAAAGAACACCGCCGATGAGGAGGTGATAGGATGAGGAGAGCACTCGGATTATTTGCCTTCCTTGGATTCACGCTCTTCCTGCTTGGGGCAGTAATGAGTCTCAGACCTTTCGGTGAGCCGATTCATGCTGAGATGGATCACTACTTCATATCCCATGCTCAGGCAGAAGCGTCGGCAAACAACGTCGTAACCAGCGTGGTCTTTGACTACAGAGGTTTCGATACCCTCGGTGAGGCAACAGTCCTTTTCACAGCCGTTGCGGGTGTCCTCATGGCCCTCCGCAGGAAGGAGGTGAAAGGATGACAACGACAATCATTAAAACAACCACCAGAATACTTGCTCCCCTGATACTCGTCTTCGGTGCATACATCATCCTCCACGGGCACCTGACGCCCGGAGGCGGCTTCCAGGGAGGTGCGGTATTTGCGAGCGGACTTGCCCTTCTGATAGTCGCATGTGAGGATAGGGTTGTCAAAAGGAGATTTGAAAAAGTCCCCCTCAGTCCGCTGGAGAGCATAGGTGCCCTTGGTTTCCTCGGAATGGCACTTTTGGGCCTGATGGGATACACTTTCTTCAAGAACGTCATAGCAAACAGCGGCTTTATCTTCGGTGGAAGAACACCCATAGGAATAAACCCTGGCTTCCTGAACACTGGTGGAACGCTGGCGTATATGAACATCTTCGTCGGAATGAAAGTTCTGGCAGGCCTCACAAGCATAGTGCTGATATTCTTCCTGCTCCTAGGAGGGAAAAAAGATGAATGGTGATATAATAGCCATAAACTTCCCCTTTATCATAGTGGCGCTCCTGCTCGCTCTGGGCTTCTACACAATAGGATTCAAGAAGAACCTGATAAAAGTCGTCATCGGCGTTGAAATCCTCGAAGGGGCTGTGAACATGTTTCTGGTAGCTCTTGGATATGTAAAAGGTGGCTATGCACCCATATACACCCTAGCGCCGAAAAAGGCCGTCGGGAACATGGTTCTACCAACACCGCAGGCACTGACTCTCACGAGCATCGTCATAGGCGTTGCGGTCTCAGCCTTAATGCTTGCCTTTGCCGTTAATATCTACAGACATTATGGAACTCTTGATGTTACAAAAATCAGGAGGCTGAGGGGATGATGGAGCAACTACCAGCTTTAATGATAGCTGTCCCTCTATTCGGAGCGTTCACAACTCCCCTGCTCAAGAAGAGGTATAATGCGGCAGCTGTATGGGCTCTGATAATCACGGCCGCAACTCTGGGTCTATCACTCCTGCTGGTTCAGGAAGTTCTAAACAAAGGCATTCTGGTGTATGTCTTCGGTGCAAACAAACCAACTCTGGTGCTCCCCTCAGGATACAAAGTCCCGATAAGGATTATATTTGAAATCGATGGTATAGGAGCATTCATGGCACTATCAGCGACTCTCATGAGCTTTGTCGGGGCACTGTATTCATACAGCCATGTGAAGCTTGAGACCGGCCTTGAGAAATATTACGCCCTGATGCTCCTCCTTGAGGTGGGAATACTCGGCATGGTGCTCACAGGTGACCTCTTCAACCTCTTCGTGTTCCTCGAGATAGCGGGCATAGCCGGCTCGGCTCTGGTGGGCTTCAGGAACTACCGCGGCGAGGCGAGCGAAGCTGGCATCAAATACCTCATAGTCAGTGCCGTCGCTTCACTGATGGTTCTATTCTCCATAGGCCTCCTCTACGGTGAATATGGAAACCTCAACATAGCCTATCTGAGCAGGCAGATAAGCTTCAACACCGTCGATATGATAGCTCTGGGCCTGCTATTCGTTTCATTCGCAATGAAATGCGGTTCGGTTCCGATGCATTACTGGGTTCCGGATGCATACACAGAAGTTCCGGCAGGGATAAACCCAACGCTGCTGGTGGCGACCTATGCAAGCCTATACGCCCTGTTCAGGGTTAGCTTCAGCCTCTTCGGGGCAATCACATGGAGCATGGCTAGGGTAGGATGGATAATGAGTGTCCTAGGAGTTCTCACCATGTTCATAGGCGTTACAATGGCCCTAATCCAGAAGGATGTGAAGAGACTCATGAGCTATCACGCTATCTCGCAGACAGGCTACATGCTCCTCGGTGTTGGTGTCGGTTTGACTGTCCTCAATGACCCTGCGAAGTTAGCGGCCTTTGGAAGGGACGCCATGGCAGGAGGTATATTCCACATCATAAACCATATAATCTATAAGAGCCTCCTCCTGATGACTGCAGGAGCTCTCTTCTATGTTACAGGAACGAGGAACCTCAATGAGATGGGCGGGCTGGCCAGGAAGATGCCATACACAACCGTGGCCTTTATAGTCGGTGCCGCGGCAATATCTGGACTGCCCCCCTTCAACGGCTTTGCAAGCAAGTTCCTCATCTACGAGACTTCCTATCAGCTCAATCCAGTATTCACGGTTTTTGCAATGGTGACGAGCGTTCTGACTCTGGCTTCCTTCGTCAAGGTATTTGCTTCGGCTTTCCTGGGGCCGCCGCTTGAGAAGTATGAAGGAGTAAAGGAGGTTCCAAAGCCCATGGTAGTTGCAATGCTCATCCTAGCGGCACTATGTATACTCTTCGGTCTGTTCCCGAACGTGGTGCTTGACAAGCTGGTCTATCCTGCTGTGGATGCCCTGCTCAAGCTGGCCCAATACCAGTCATGGGGTGGTCTGGCATGAACTTCACACTGCTTTCACCTTCAGGATTTTGGGACCCAGTGCTGTGGCTGATATTCCTGATCCTCTTCGGAATCATAGGCTACATCATCTACTCAAGGGGGAACCCGAGCTACAAGCCCAATACAGAGCAGGTAAAGCCATACCTCAGCGGCAACGCAGAACCTTCAAAGGAAAAGATAACTGTGAGGGCAGGGGACATCTACTGGGGATTCATTGAGGCCATGAACGGATACTATGATGCACTGAAGAGAATGCACACAGGCGATCTGAGAGACTACATACTCTGGTATCTCGGGATAGGAGCTATAATACTCTTCATTCTCGTGGGAGGTGTATAAAATGGGAAAGCTTTACAGCTTCAAACGCTCCTTGTGGGTTTTCCATGCTTCAGGAGGCTCATGCAATGCCTGTGATATCGAAATCATCGCGGCACTAACACCGCGTTATGATGCAGAACGCTTCGGTATAAAACTCGTCGGAAGTCCAAGACATGCCGACGTCCTCTTGGTCACGGGAGCAATTCCAAGGGACTTCGCTGACAAGCTTAGGAGGATATACGAGCAGATGCCTGATCCAAAGGCAGTGGTTGTTGTTGGAAACTGCGGAACCAGCGGCGGGGTTTTCTACGACTCCTACAACATAGCGGGCCCAATAGACGAGATAATCCCGGTTGATGTCTATGTTCCGGGCTGTCCTCCGAGGCCTGAGGCAATAATAGACGGTGTCGTGAAGGCATGGCTCAAAATAGAGAAGCTTGAAAAGCAGCTGGAGGGAAAAGAATGAGAGGAGAGCTACTAACACCAGAGCAGGTTATTGAAAGGCTCAGGGATTCCCTAGGGGATGCAATTCTCTCCCATGAGATGAAGGAATATACCATGGGTGTCAGAAAGAAAAAAGCCTACAGGGAAATATGGATAGAGATAGACAGGAGTGCATTCAGAAAGGCCGTTGAGGAAATATTCAAACTTGATTACCCCCACCTGCACTTCATAATGGGCGAAGATGGAGGAGGAGACAGCATAAAGATGATCTACGGCTTCGCACTGTATCACGGGTTCCCATGGAAACAGGTTAGCATCGTGTTGAAGTTTGACCTGCCGAAGAGCGAGCTCGTTCTGCCGACAATCACCGATTTGATGCCCGGTGCGGAGACAAATGAGCGCGAGATTAGAGAGATGCTCGGCATTGAGTTCGAGGGGCTGAAGAACAAGAGGCACCTCTTCCTGCCAGACGACTGGCCAGAGGGCAAGTATCCATGGAGAAGGGATGAGTATGGAGTTGAGGACATGGTGAAGCACACCCACAAGAGCATTAAAGAGATAAGGAGGGGTGAGTAATGGCGAAGACGCAGTATTACATTCCGGTGGGGCCGATTCACCCCGCGCTCAAGGAGCCCATAAGGGTTGAGGCGGAGGTTGAGGGAGAGAAGATCGTTAAGGTTGATGTCAAAAGGGGATTCGCCCACAGGGGAATAGAATACATGGGTATGAAGAGGAACGCCATTCAGACACTCTACCTCTCGGAGAGGATATGCGGCATCTGCTCAATCTCCCATCCATACGCCTTCGTCATAGGCAGCGAAAAGGCCCTTGGAATAGAGGCTCCTCCGAGGGCACAGTATATAAGACCCATAATAGCGGAGCTTGAGAGAATACACTCTCACATCCTCTGGCTTGGAGTGGTTGCACACGAGATGGGCTTTGATTCGCTCCTCTTCTGGACATGGAAGGGTAGGGAGAAGGTTCTTGACCTGCTGGAGCTGCTCACAGGAAACAGAATCAATTATTCGGTGTTCATGATAGGCGGCGTCAGGAGGGACATCAAGGAGTCTCACATAAAGGCGATAAAGGAAACAATTGACTTCTACAGGATATTCACCGAGGAGATGAAGGACGTATTCCTGTCAGACCCCGTCTATAAGGCCAGAACCCGGGGAGTTGCCCAGCTCTCAAAGGAAATGGCGCTCAAGCTCAACGTGTGCGGCCCGGTTGCGAGGGCAGCTGGCCTGAGGATGGATGTCAGACAGGACAATCCCTACGATGCATATGCAGACATAGGCGTCAGAGCGGTTGTCCCGCAGGACATCGTCGGAGAAGCAAGAGGAGATGCATACGACATAACCCTCGTGAGGCTCTACGAGATCGAGCAGAGTCTTGACATAATCGAGTTCTGCATTGACAACATGCCCGAAGGAAAGATAATGGCAATTCCAAACTACGTGGTTCTGCTGAGCAAAATCAAGAAGACCGTTGGAGAGGGCATCGGAATGCACGAAGCACCGAGGGGTGAGGTTGTGCACTACTTCAAATACGATGGCACAAGGGACGGGCCAGCTGTGTGGAAGGTCGTGGCCCCAAGCTACAACAACATCAACAGCTGGGCTCCCCTGCTTCTCGGGGCGGAGGTGGCAGACATTCCGATAGTCGTGGCATACATCGACCCGTGCATGTGCTGTAACGACAGGGTCGCCGTGGTCAGGGACAGCGATGGAAGAACACTGGACTACTCACTCATACGCAGGAAGGCGGTTGAAAAAACAATGAAGATTAAAAAGGAGCTGGGGGTGATCGAATGAGACCCTGTGACGTTTATGAGGGGTGCAACGGGGGAGTAGCACCTTATAAGGTTCACACTCACACAGTGCCCGAAGGGCGCACTTCAAGAGTGAACATTAGAGCAATGGCAGTCGGAGGGGCACTCGCCATCTGCAGAACGGGTCTTGGAGTGAACAATTTTCCGCCAGCGCTTGCGCAAGCAAGGGCTGTGGGGGTGATCGAATGACCCCCGAGTTCATAACCTACGCCTTTGCATTCCCAATCTTAGGTGTCTTCATCGGGCTGGCCTACAAGGGTATTGACAGGAGAATCTCAGCGAGGCTCACGTCAAGGATAGGGCCCCCCATAAGACAGCCCTTCTGGGACGTCGGGAAGCTCCTCCTCAAGGAGACGATAGTCCCCGAGAACGCCGTGGCGTGGATATTCAACGCAATGCCCCTCGTGGCATTTGCCTCCTCAATGACACTGCTTCTCTACATACCCTTCGGCATCCTGAAAGCTCCCCTCGAAGGCTACGGTGACCTCGTGGTGATACTCTACCTCCTAACGCTCCAGTCCCTCGCAATGGCCATCGGAGGATTTGCATCAGGCAGTCCCTTCTCCTCTGTGGGAGCCCAGAGAGAAATGGTTCTCATGATGAGCTATGAGATGCCGCTTGCAACGGTTATCGTTGGCTTTGCACTGGTGTATAAGAGCTTCTCGCTCACAACTATAGCCACAACGCCAGTCTGGACAATGGTCGGGCCTCTGGCCGGCATAGGAATCCTCCTGCTCTTCATAGCACTCATCATAGTAACCCCAGCAGAGCTCGCAAAGCTCCCCTTCGACATAGCTGAAGCCGAGACAGAAATAGCCGAAGGTATGCTCGCCGAATACAGCGGAAGGAACTTGGCTTTGTTCTACCTCTCAGATGCAGTGAGGGGCTTTGCGCTTGCTGCTATAGAGGTGGTGCTCTTCATACCATTCACATTGAGCTCGATATTCAACCTCAACCTGACAGGGGCGTCACTCTACATCGTGGAAGGCCTCTGGTTCCTCTTTAAGGTGCTTGTGCTCTACCTGCTCGCAATAACGCTGGTGAGAACATCGTTCGCAAGATTCAGAATAGAGCAGGCATCAAGAATCTTCTGGGTCTACGTCAACATAATCGCCCTCGTGGGGCTGGCGCTCGTATGGATGGGGGTGTGAGGTATGGTCAACAAGATGATGTTCGTCCTGCTCAAACAGCTCGTCAGAAGGCCTGCAACAAACCCATTCCCCGTGAAGCATGCTCCCAAAAACGTGACCGAGCTGATAGAGAAGGTTCAGAGGGGAGAGGTTCAGATAAATCCGCCGGTTCCTATCCCTGAAGGCTTCAGGGGCAAGCTGGTTTATGATCCCAAGAGGTGCATAGGCTGCAGGCTCTGCATAAAGGTGTGCCCAGCGGATGCCATGGAGTGGGTTCCGGAGCTGAGGAAGATAAGGCACTACGTCTCAAGGTGCATGTTCTGCGCTCTGTGTGTTGATGTGTGCCCGGGCAAGAAGTTCCCAGGCGAGGAGAAGGCCGTAAAGGCTCTCAGGATGAGCGAGGAGTTCCTGCTGGCGGACTACGATAAATACAGCGACAACCTGATAGAGGAGCCCCCCGAGGCAAAGGAACAGGGCGTTTAACCTTAACCTCTTCTCTTTTTCTCTTGAAAACCTCACCCTTTAGGGCGGGGAGGAGGTCAGGCATGGCCGTATCTGTATTCTGTTATCAGACTTTCAATTGTTCTCCGGTGGAGCCTCTCGGTTGACCCGAGATAGCTGAATACCGCCTTCATGTATTCATCTGTAGCTGATTCAGTGAGTATTTCATAAACCTCCCCTGCCAGCTCTTCAAGTCGTAAAGCCGTCTCAAGGATTTCCAGAACGTCGTCACTCCCTTCAAATTTCTCCAGTATCGATGCGAAGTCAAGGGAGGGCAGCTCAACCGTTCTAAGCTCCCTCGTTTTAAAAGTCCTTTCATAGACAGACATGAGCTTCCTGTCGTGTCTGACCGCTTCCAGGGAGAGCACCCTGAAGATATCATAAGCAGAATCATCCAGATTGAGCTCCCTAGCTTTTCGGGCCAGTATCTCATAGAGCTCAGCCTTCTTTCTCTCATTTAAAATCCAGTAGCTCAAAAGCTGCCTTAAATCCAGCTTTTTCAACCGGGAAATCAGATCATCAAAATCCTCCATCTCGACCACCGTTTAAAAATAAGGCGTTCTTTTTATCCGCTTTATGGTATAAACGTCTAAAAAAGATTTTTCAAAATTATAAAAGCATTTAGAAGGAGCTTCCGGAAAGAGGGCTATTCCTGAATCATCTTTTCCTTTTCAGTTGATGTTAGTGCTGGCATTTCTATGTTCCTCTCATTCCCATATTTCCTCATGCAAATCTCATATTCCTTTCTCAGCTGGTTATAATGATCCTGCTCAACAGCAGCAAGGTATTTATACACCTTTATGACTTCCTCATCTTTAACTTTCTTTATCAGCTCCTCATAGATAGTCTTGGCCAGAAGCTCACTTTTCATAGCCTCATGAAGAACGGAAATTACATCTGGAGCTTCTTTGAACTTCTCAAGGAAAGGCAGGACTTCAACAGGAGGTATATCAACTTTTTCCAGCTGTTCCCCATAGCAACGTCTGTATATCTCCAAAAGCCTGTCCCCATGCCCCTTTGATTCCTTTGCCAAGACAACGAAGGTCTCCACCAACTCGTCATCCAGCTCCAATTCTTTAGCCCTCTCAGCAAGTTTCCAGTAGAGATCTGCCTCATCATATTCCCCTTTTATCCAGTAGGATAAGGCATCTTTCTCACTCAGCTTTGCAAGTTTTTCCACGATTTCCTCCATATCCATATTTATCACCTTACTCAGTTGACCTTAGGAAGTTACAATCCATGAACGAGTCTGGATGGATCATGCCACCCATCACCCATACACTGCAAACCACAGATAGGGCATAAAGACAAAATTAAATAAACCTGATGTCTACCTGACAAGCCATATAAGTATGACCATGAGGATATAGGTCACCACACCGAGAATCACATGGAGAGCAATCCACAGGCGGTTCATCCTCTTCTCCAGGAATATCATCGCCCCGCTGAGCATTGTCAGGCTCATCAGGATGAAGACTGCATAGCCAAGGGTGTGGTGGCTGATCATCTTGGAACCCCCACCGGGAAGATGTAGAGCGGTGCCCCTTTCGTCCCCAGCACTTCTGCAACTCTATCATCGTAAAACGCCCCAACAGCGACGGTTCCCAGACCGAGGGCAGTTGCCTGCAGGTATATGTTCTCCCCTATATGCCCTGCCTCCATATGCACATATCTGACACCCCTGTCTCCATAGTAGCCTGTGGTTCTCTCATAGAATGCTACGAGAACTATATCCACTGCCGCGTTTCCCACCCAGCTCTGATCCAGAGCGGCCTTCTGGAGGGCCTTCCTGTAGTCTCCCTCCTTAACCAGCGCTATTGTGTGTCTGAAGGGATCGTAGAGATAAATCCCGGGCTTCAGCCCTTTAACATTCCCCACAACGACATAAATCTCAAAGGGATAGGTTGCTCCGGCGCTGGGTGCGCTCCTTTTTTTCTCATGGGTTATTCCCTGGGCGGCCCAGAGAATCTGGGCAAGCTGCTCAAGTGTAAGCGGCTCGTTCCTGTAAGAGCGTATGCTCTTCCTCCTTGCTATTGCCTCCTCAAGACTCATGCTCCCAGTGAGCTTTGGCTCGGGAAGGGATATAACCTCACCGGAAATTGTTTCACCCCCGCTTTCAAGTTTGATGTAAGGCTTCACAGCTATCAGAAGCAGTGAAGCAACAACCATAAAAACAACCAGATATGAAATCGTCCTGTAGTTCATATCTATGAATTAACCTTCATCGTATTTTAGATTTGCTCTACCTATGATGTGTTTTGATAGCTGTTGCTGATCCTGTATCCATCTCCGAGAGCATAATATACATTTCTGCCACCGCCTAATCCTCAACCTCCTTCTTCACAATCTCTTCGCTTCTTACAACTCCTATCCCCGTTTTTCTACCCAGAACCTCTACAACAACATACCACATGGGGGACGTCAGATCAACGACGGCATTTAGGTTTTCCTTTATCATCGCCCCGAGAGTGATTTCAATCCGTTTGGCGGATTTTATTCTACCTCCTCTCTTCCTGCACCTGACAGCAAAGCTCTCACCGGACTTTATCCTCTTCCCTGCAATCTCAAAGGCCCTCCCCATAATCTCCTCCTCATCGCTCCTGACCAGCTCATCGAGGGGAACAACCCTGAAGATGGACTGGGTTTCAAATCTCCTGA
>WAPO01000016.1 GCA_015520705.1 Thermococcus sp.
GCGCTATCTCAGATACAGGTTTTTCAGGAGGCCGTTTGCGACCCTCACCTTCAAATTCGGGACTCTCTTTGATGTTATATGGAACCTCATGACTTCCCTTCCAGCTTTAAGTATAAGATGGCTCTCATCAATTTTGAAGGCCTCGATATTCTCTCCAATGTTAAGGCACCTGCCTGTTTCCAGAGCTGAGGTGAAAACACAGAGGGTGGAGCCGTAAGCGAGGGCGAGATACCTCTCATCAGCCTGCATCATTACCCTGCCGGCCAGTGGTATGCTGGTTCTTCCTTCAATCTCTCCTGATTCGCCCAGAAGCACAATTCCTCTGCCTGTGGCGATATAAATCCTGTCCCTAAAAACCACAGCTCCGAGGATGGACTGACCTTTTAAGGCCTTTGAATTGCATACCTTAATCGCTTTGCCTGTGCTGAATTCGATGTATGGCAAACAGTAATTCGCAGTCCTCATTCTTATGTCATCCTCGTTGGCCGTGAAGAAATATGCGTATCTGCTATCGGCATAAGCTGCCAGAGGCAGAATAACATAATAACCCGAATAATAAGGGCTAATCAGTAGTTGGTACATGTGTTCCAGATTGTAGGAGAAAGCACTCACGTTAAATCCATCCGGACTCACGGTGTAGACGAGAAAACCATTCTTAAAGTAGAAGTAACCTGTGTAGAAGCTCTCTTTCATTGTGTAATTGCCTATGAGCTCTCTGTTCCTGTCAAAGAATCTGAAAATCGTGAGATATGGCTTGTGCTTGGTAATCTCGCTCTCTATCAAAACAGGGGGAGAGAAAAAGGGGGAGGAGTAGGGAATAACTGACCACCTGCCCGAGTATCGGAAGTATGCCCCGCCCAGAGGATAATCAAAGGTGTAGTTTGTCGGTGCTGGAACCCGGCTGAGGATTATGGAATTGGAAAAAGAGAGATACCATGGGCTGATAAGGAGCAAAAAGAGAAAAAGAGAGCATTCCTTTCTTTTCATGACTTTACCACCCTAACTGAATTTTCTCATCGTTGGAGTGTTAAGATTTTATAGGCTCTCCTCTCTCCGTTTTCCATCCATACATAAATTGTGTTTCCTTGAAGTTTGACTATCTGTGGTTCTGCTTTTAGGCTTTTGCAGGCTATCTTCCTTAAACTGCTGGTGAAAGCGCATAAACCCTTTTTCTCCTTTCCTTCAACGCTGGCAAAGGAGTATGCAACAGCAAGGTACTTCTCATTGACATCAAGCTTAATACTGGCGCCTACAGTTATGCCGCCAATACTGTCAAAGTATGCTCTCTTCACATTATCACCCTCAATCATGTAAAGATGCCCCGTTGAGGTTGCGAGGTATATTCTGCCTCCCAGAAACCTCACTCCTGCAACAGCCGCTCCATGCTTTTCCTGAAGACAAACTTGCCCTATTAGTTTCCCATTCCTCAAAGCAACCCAATACAAACAAGGCCTCACATTCGACTCCTCACTTCCTTGCTTTAGAAAAAGTAAAGTGCCGTTTGAATAAAGCAGGGGGGACAGAAGGCCTTTAAATTTGCCCTTCCAGAGCTCCTTCAGGCTATTTGTAACGAAAACTGCATAGGTGTCTGTTCCCGGATCTCCTGGATACATGGCATAAAGGAGCGCTCCATTAGAGAAGCATAGAAAAGAGCCCTTCTGACCGTAAAATGTGTAATTCAAGGTCTTATTCAGGCCGCTTACTTTGAAAGTTATGGTTACAGAACCCAGTGTGATATTCACATTAAAAGGGCACTCATGATGGGGGAGGTATGATAAAACCGCAGAACTACTTGGAGGACTGTTTTTTCCTGGGGTGACTCCCACAAGAATGCCTCTAAAGGAAAAATAAAAAATCATGACAATCAAAAGTGAGATAACCAAAACCCTCTTCCGGTTCATGGTTTCACCCTTAGCCAAATCTCCTTATCCACTTCCAACCACATTGGCTGCCATATTCGCTCCGGGTGCATACTACAAAGTTTTGAGATTTTGATTCATCTGGTGCAAAGCATCCTCCACAGTGTCGGTTTGCCCATTCACAGGAACTTCCAACGTCTCCTCCATTACAACATGAAAGCCAGTTCTCGTTGACGTAGAGCTTGAAATATTCTTCTGTCAAAAGCTCAACAATTTCCAGCGCATTGGCATCATCTATGAG
>WAPO01000017.1 GCA_015520705.1 Thermococcus sp.
AGTGCCGGAACCGTCTGCCTTTTCTCTATTCCAAGCAGATAAGCCGCTAGGCTTCCTGTCCAGACACCTGTTCCCGGAAGGGGTATGGCGACAAAGATTGTCAGCCCCAGAAAGCCCCACCTCTCGACGTAGGGGTGGGCTTTTCTCCTCACCCTTTCGACGTAGTAGAGGTAGATGCTGGCCACTTTTCGCAGGGGTGTTTCCTCGAGCCAGAGCATCAGCCGGTCTATGAATGGGAGCGCCAGCGGAAGGGCGAGCGAGAGCAGGAGAACTCCAAGGGAAGCCGCCAGAAGGGTTTCCCAGATGGGATAACCCCTTCCGATGCCGTAGACTATGGCATAGCGTCCCTCAAACGTCGGGATGAGTGAGAGCAGGAAGACCTCAGCGAATCCGTTCAACGTCGAACACCTCCAGTCTAAGTGCTGTGATTACGGTGCGGTAGATGGGGAGCCACCACCTTTCGGTGAGCTCCACGAGAAGGTATGCCCACGGACCGAGGAGGAGACTGAAGAGGACGTCGCTGAACCAGTGGACGTGGAGGAAAAGCCTTGAAAGGGCTATGAGAACTGCATAAGCCCACCAGATGGCTCTGTATCTTGGAAATCTTCTGCTCAGGAACACCGCCAAGACTGAGGCTCTGGCAGCGTGACCGGAGGGGAATGCAAAGTAGTCGGCATTTAGAAGAGCCTGAAGAAAGGGCAGGGAAATGGCAGCTTCTCCGGGCCGCGGGGTCTGCAGAACAGCTTTCAGAACTCCGACAGCAAGCATAGCTATACCCAGGGAAGCGGCGAAGTGCAGGGTTGAGCGTTCAAGACCGCGGAGCCTTTTGACATCCAGAGCTATGATAAGGAGAATGTAAAGCAAAAAAGCCGCAAAGCTCGCCGAGTCGGTAATCAGCTCCATCCAGAAGAAATTGATTTTGGGTATGAGCGAGGCAATCCGGATGTTCAGGCCGTTAAAAAGACCTCCATATTCAGCTGCTATGATTACAAAGAGAAGGAACGTGAGCATCCACCATGTCCCCTTATAGGTGTCTCCCCGGTTTCTCCGCTCAAACATGCTTCTTACCCTCCTTTATGACCACAGCAGCAAAGAAAAGAGCTATTATGATGAACTCCAGCAGATTCACCGCCAGATCAAGCGTGCTCCCCTCTATATTGGGGAAAACTATGTCAATCTGCTCCACAAACTCCTTCACCGCATAGAGGAAGAATGCCAGTGAGACTATCAGAAACTTTCTAAGCCGGGTTCTCTGATATGCAATAACCGAGGCTCCCGTCAGCAGGAGGGAGAATATGACAATTCCAAGACTCAGGAGTTGATCCATGTCCAGCATTTTTACTCACCTTCAAAGTCCATGAATATGTCCACAATTCTATCAGCCCACCTTTCGAGCAGGCTTGGATGGTAGTTCTGTATCATTTTAACAAAGAGTTCAACATTTCCCACAAACCGGTATTTTACAAATTTTCCGTCCCGTATGCTCTGAACCAAGCCAAGCTCCTGAAGCTTGCTTATATAGTAGTTCACCGTTGGAGGGGATAGAGCCAGCCCCTCGCAGAGCTCCTTCTGAGTAACTCCGGGCTTTGCAACCATATACATTATTATCTCCCTCACATTCTCGCTGGAAAGCAGTGTTAGGACATCTTTTTCCTTCTCGCTGAAGACCCCTGCCGGAAAGTAGTGCCTCTTTAAACCGCTTCTCCTGGAGACCACCAGCCCCAGCTTTTCAAGCTTACGGAGATGATACTGAAGGTCTCCTTTGGCCAGCCCCAGCCTTCGAGATAGCTCGTTAAAGTTCAGGCCGGGATTTTCTTTAATGAACTCAAGCACTTTTCTTGTGCGTTCGTTAAGCTCTCTCTCCTTCATGGCTATCTTTAACTACCTGTGCCCCGAAGGTTAATTAATGTTTTGTGGTTCGGTTTTGGAAATGTTCTTAGGCTTCTGTTTATAGCATATTTCAATAAGAGAGCCCACATTTCAAAAAGCGAACCAATACTTCAAAAACTGAGCCAAAAGAGCTTTATATAAGCTCTGGCATATCTCATGTTAAAGAACCTGAAAGGTGGCAAACTTGAAGAATAAAAATCGGGCGCTGAATTAAAGCAGTCCTTACATTTCGAGAAGCATACCAATCAGCTTTTTAAGAGATAACAAAAACTTGGGATGTGGAAGCTCATGATGGATGCACGCGCATATTTCACACCCGTCAGGTCATCAGACGGCAGGACTCTGGAGCTTTTAGGAACACCGGCATGTCTCAGAATTTCCTCCATCCCAGCTCTGCCTGAAGGGTTGATTTCCTACGTATCAAGCACGGTAATTGGCTTTATCACACTGATAACATCCGGGGGTGTCTGGTATGGAAAGCCTTAAGATTGCGCTAGCCTCTGACTGGTTTTTTCCCAGCGTTGGGGGCATAGAGTATCACATTCATGATTTAGCCACCCATCTGATGAGCATGGGTCACGAAGTCCACGTTATAACGAGATTTGGAGATTATCCAGATGAAAGCCTCCCCTATGAGGTTCACCGTTTTAAAGGAAAAGTAACCATAAACAGCCTTCATGTGAGTGCAGGCCCGGACATGCTTAAAGCAGTGAATGAGCTGTATAAAAAGGAGCACTTTGATGTAACGCATGGACACAGCATATATTCCCCCATAGCTGTGGGTGTGGCAAACCTCTCAAAAGGCATAAGGGGGATTCCAAGTCTGCTCACAAACCACTCTTTCCTCGGGAACTCCCCCTTGAACCCCGCTTACATTACAATGCTGAGGATTTCCCTCAGGAAGGTTGATGCATTTGTGGCAGTCAGCGAAGCTGTCGAGAGAGACCTGCGCTCTATCCTCGGGGGAAGCATAGGGGAAAGACCGGTTTATACAATCCCCAACGGAATAGACACAGAATTCTGGAGGCCTCCGGAGGACAGGGAGGAGCAGAAGGCCAGAATGGGGCTGGAAGGGACTGTAATCACGACCACATCCAGGCTAACAAAGAGAAAGAGGGTTCATCTTATACCCCAGATAGCAAAGGCCATCAGGGAGGAACACGGAGACGGGATAACATTTCTGATAATCGGAGATGGCCCAGAAAGAAGAAACATTGAAAGGCTCATCAGGGCATACAACGTCGGAGACATCGTCAAATTGATAGGAAGACAGCCCAGAGAGAGGGTGAGGGATTATCTGCAGGCGAGTGACATATACCTCTCGCCGACGATATATGAAGCCTTCGGGATAGCTGCCCTAGAAGCGCTGTCATGCGGTGTGCCTGTAGTCGCCAACAACCACGGCGGAATAAGCGAGATTGTGGAGCACGGAAGGACGGGACTGATCTCCCATGATGACAGCACCCTGATGGGAAACCTAAGCGAGCTGACAGCTGATGATAGACTGAGGGAGGAGCTTGGCAGAAACGCCCGGAAGAGCGTGGAAAACAGGTTTAACTGGGAAATGGTAGCCTCCATGGTGCTTGATGCATACAGGAAAACCATGGAGGAGAGTGATGCACAGCCCTTTGTCCTTTACAAACTCCATCAAATTATGAAGCAGGGAATTGCAAACAGCGGTGTTTTCAATCTCTGATGTTAATAGGGCTTCTATTTTCTAACTTCAGGATGAGCACTACAGCAGCCCTTCTTCATAGAAGGCGTGATAAGCCTTGAGCAGCGCGGCCTGAACCCGCTTAGGCCCGAAGTGTTTGACCGCATTCCTGAGCCCATCACCGTATATCCTGCGCAGTATGAAGTCCGTTTCCCGGTTCAGGTTCAGCCCCTCCTGATTCTCAAGGTAGAGCCTCGCGATCTCCTCCGGCTCCCTGTAGTTCAGCCCCTTAAGCCACTTCAGCGGAATCCCACCATCATACCGCTTTATAACTCTGAACCCTATTATGGTGACCTCATCATCTCCAGATAGCTCCCCGTAAATTTTGTTCAGAGCCCGGAGAAGCTCCTTAACATCCCTGAAGCCATCCTTTCTGGCGTCATCATCCGTGAGCTCCCTGACTTTTTTCTTGACTACTTCAGTGATTCTCACCTTGACCACAACGGTGTCGCTCGGCCGGACAGCCAGATAAACCTCGCTCCCGGGCTTCACCTCATACCTGCCATAGCGGATTGTCGTTACCTTATCCCCTCTAAGAATCCGTGATTTGTATGAGCTGTCAATCAGTATGAACTTTCTTATCTGAATCTTCCTTTCCCTCACCGTTCAGCACCTCAATGATTCCGGGGAGCTCCTTCAGGTCTTCAATCGTGAAGTCAGCGTATTTCTCATACTCAATCTCGCTGTTCGCATATTTGCCGTATCTAAACCAGACCGTATGCATTCCCACCCTTTTGGCGCCGTAGATGTCAGAGTAGAGCCTGTCCCCGACCATAACCGCTTCATCAGCTTTCACGTCAAACTTTCCGAGGGCTTTGCGGAATATCTTTGGATGGGGCTTTTTAACACCGACAAAATCCGAGATTAGAACCTCATCGAAGTATGGGTCAAGCTCAAGGCGGAGTATTTTCTCCCACTGCTTTATGGGATTTCCGTCGGTTATTATGCCGAGGAGGATTCCCATCTCCTTCAGCTTCAGCAGCGTCTTCCTGACGTGCCTGACTTCCCGGAGGTAGGCAAATTTGGTGTTGTGGTATGCTATAACCCCGGCGGCGACCCATTTTGGATTATAGTGGAGATCAAGACGGCGGAGGAGATAGTCAAAGTGTCTATCAAAATTGCTCCCATATTCCTTTATAAGCTCAAGGAGTTCATTATATGCTGTATCAAAATCAGCGGGCATACCGTGCCGTATCATATTCTCAATAGCATTTTTTCTCGCCATTTCAGCCAATCTTGAGGTGTCTGCAATCGTATCATCCAGATCAAAAAACACAGCCTTTATCATCTCTCCACCCCAAAGGAGTTAGCGTCTGAAATATTTAACCTTTCCCTCCGAGATCAAGCTGGAACTTTAAGCTCTGCATCTGACGGAAATACTCATCCTCCTCAAGCCACTCCTTTATCAGCTCTTCAAGCTGCCATGAAAGCGACGCTGGTGTCGTGGTCGCGAAGATTATCCTGCCGAGTTTTAGGGCTTTCACCTTCCGTATAATGTCCTTCACATCATCATTGCTCATATCATGCATGAGGAGGAACTTTCTAACATGCCAGTTCCCGCCACCGCGGAGTTCCTCCGCCTTCTCGATTATCTCCTGAAGAACCCAGTCCCTGCAGTATTCTGGAATCTCATGCACATGCACTCCTTCCAGCACGTTTCTTATCCTCTCCACTTCCTCCTTTTCAAATCCTATCAGAAAAACCCTCCCCTTCATTTCATCAGCTCCCCAATCCTTTTCACTAGTTCATTCATAATTTCACCGGCTTTTCCCATCAGAAAGATGTCAACAATTGGCGTTATGCCGCTTTCCTCTGTGTTTATCTCAATCACCATCCCGCCCCTATCTTTAACAATGCGGGGAATGTATGCAGCCGGATACACGATGCCGCTTGTGCCTATGACGAGAATCAAATCAGACCTTTCAGCGAGCCTGAATGCCTCATCCAGAGCATTGACGGGCAGAGGCTCACCAAACCAGACCACATCCGGCCTCAGGAGTGAGCCACATATGGGGCAGCTGGGCAGCTTTTCTTCTCTGAGAAAGCTTTCGAGCCGTCCTGAATCCTTTAAATTTTCCCTATAGGCGCAGGAAGTGCATCTGACCCGGAAGATGTTGCCGTGAAGCTCGATGAGCCTTCTGCTCCCGGCTTCTCTATGGAGGTCATCCACATTCTGGGTTATCACAGCCTTAATAACTCCCATTTTCTCAAGCTCCGCCAAAGCCAGATGAGCCCTGTTGGGCTTTGCCTTCCCTATAAGTCCCATTCTCCACCTGTAGAACTCCCACACAAGCTCTGGATTCCTCCTGAAGGCCTCAGGTGTTGCCAGCTCTTCCGGCCGGTAATGCTTCCAGAGACCATTAAAGCCTCTGAAGGTTGGAATTCCGCTCTCGGCACTTATTCCTGCTCCTGTAAAGGCCACGGCAAACCTTGAGCGGGCCAGAAGCTCAGCCGCTTTGTTCATCATGATTGTATCTACCCGGCATACTTTAAAAATCCTGCCCAGCCTTTTGGAAGTTCCAGCACACACCCGAATAATCTTTGAAGCTATCACGGTATTTCCGTGGGAGGCTTTAAAATGTATCCATGAATACATCTGCTGGAGGTGAGAGGATGCCCGTAAGCGATAGAGTTCCGAGAAGGAAGGTCACAACCTCACACGGCAGGTATTATGCTGAGAGGCAGGCTTTGGCGAGGCGGAAGAAGGTGCGGAGAAACGCCGCCCTGATTCAGCTCATGAGAAAGAGAAAAGGTGCAGCCGCAATAAGAACGAGCACCATAAGGGTGGAAAAGGCTCATATAACAAAGAAAGAGGCTCTTGCGATACTCGTGGGAACTCAGATAGGCGCAGGTGTGCTGGGCCTCCCCTATGCAGCGAGCAAAGTTGGCCTGCTTCCCGCACTTGGTGTGCTCTTCGGGGTCATGCTCCTGATGCTCGCAACCGCCTTCATAGTCCTGAAGTTCACAGCGGAAATGGGTGGAGCCCAGATGAGCACAATGGCCAGCAGAACCCTTGGAAAAGCTGGTGGCTGGCTTATGTATCTCAGCATCTTTATAATGAGCTTCGGTGCGCTCCTTGCATACATAGCCGGAATGGGGAGTGTATTTTCGAGCCTCTTTGGAGTGAGCGACACCGTTGGCGCCGCGGTGTTCTGGGCTCTGGCTTCATTCGTCATCTACAGGGGTCTTGAGGCAAGCGGGAAAACGGAGCTTATAATGAGCTACATCATGCTGGCTCTCTTCGTGGGCGTTACACTTATGCTCGCGCCGCATGCAGGGCTGGATAAGGGCCTCTACCTCCAGTGGGACGGCCTGCTGAGCATAACCGGCGTGGCAATCTTCGCCCTCGGCTGCCACACCATAATCCCGGACGTCTATAAGGGGCTCGGGAGTTATGAGGAGACCAGAAAGGTGCTCGTGCTGGCCTTCCTGATTCCAACAGCCGTATATGCGGTTTTCACGGCGGCCTTTCTGCTGGTCTTCGGAAAAGCCACTCCTGAGATAGCGACACAGGGGCTTGAGCTGCTCTACGGCTGGGCCGGCAGAATAGCAGGCAACCTCATCCCCTTCCTGGCTATAACGACGAGCTACATTGGCATAGCCCTCGCCCAGCAGAGCAACAGCGAGGAGTTCATCAGACTGGACAGAAAAGCGGCGTGGGCTCTGACGGTAATCCCTCCGGCGCTCGTCTACTTCGCCGGGATTAGAAATTTCGCCGATGTACTCGCCTTTGCGGGCGACACGGGCGACATGCTGGCCTTCATAGTGCTGCCCCTTCTCATGTGGCTTGCCATGAGGCTCCGCCGCTGACCTTACCTTTCTCAATGAACATTTTTATGCATATGAACACATGCGGTAAGGTTTATATCCTATCACCGTAAAACTGTTCATGAGGTGATTTCGATGTATGAGGAATACAGGAACAAGGTTCTCGGTTTTGTTGAGGAGCACGAAAGGTGGAGGAGCTCAACAATAAACCTGATCGCAAGTGAGAACATAACCTCCCCAAGCGTAACAAGAGCTGTGGCTAGCGGTTTTATGCACAAATATGCCGAGGGCTGGCCAAAGCAGAGATATTATCAGGGATGTAAGTATGTCGATGAAGTTGAGCTGATCGGCATTGATCTTTTCTGCAGGCTCTTCAAGAGCGATTTTGCTGACCTAAGGCCAATCTCCGGAACAAACGCCAATCAGGCAGCGTTTTTCGGCCTCACCCAGCCTGGGGACAAAGCTATTGTTCTCCACACATCTCATGGAGGCCATATAAGCCATATGCCCTTCGGCGCTGCAGGAATGAGAGGACTTGAGGTTTATACATGGCCATTTGACAACGAAGCTTTCAACATAGATGTTGATAAGGCAGCTCAGCTCATAAGGGAAAAGGAGCCGAAAATTATTGTCTTCGGCGGTTCGCTCTTCCCGTTCCCGCACCCGGTTAAAGAGCTCGCCCCCGTTGCCAAGGAGGTTGGAGCATACGTAATGTATGATGCCGCCCATGTCCTCGGTCTAATTGCCGGCGGTCAGTTCCAGGATCCGCTCAGAGAAGGAGCAGATTTGATAACATCCTCAACCCACAAAACCTTCCCAGGCCCGCAGGGCGGTGTAATCCTCTACAAGAACTTCGGGGAGGATGTCGCAAAGCTCCAGTGGGCAATCTTCCCAGGTGTGCTGAGCAACCACCACCTGCACCACATGGCAGGGAAAGCACTAACAGCGGCGGAGATGCTTGAATTCGGTGAGCGCTACGCGGCTCAGATAGTCAAGAACGCCAAGGCTTTAGCTGAAGCTATGGCAGAGGAGGGCTTCAAGGTTATTGGAGAGGATCAGGGATACACCAAGAGCCATCAGGTCGTTGTTGATGTTAGCGAGCTTCATGAAGCTGGCGGCGGCTGGGCGGCACCGCTGTTGGAGGAAGCAGGCATAATCCTCAACAAGAACCTCCTCCCATGGGACCCGCTTGAAAAGGTCAACACACCAAGCGGTTTGAGGATTGGAGTGCAGGAGATGACCAGGGTTGGAATGATGGAAGATGACATGAAGGAAATCGCCCACTTCATGAAGAGAGTCTTGATAGACAAAGAAGACCCGAAGAAGGTCGAGAAGGACGTATTCTACTTCAGAAGACAGTTCCAGAAGGTCTACTACTCCTTTGACTACGGGCTCCCGTTGAAGGAGTGACCGGTTTTCTCTTTCACCATTTTACAATATTTAACTCCTGAACCGATTTCCATTGTGGGGATTGTGATGAAAAACCTGTGGTGGATAACCATCTTCACAGCGGTTATCGTGATAATTGGGGTTCTGTCATACCTTGGGGTCGTTAAACATACAGGTTCTGAAACCGAAACAGGCCTATCTGCTGTGATGAAGCTTGATAAAACCACCTATCGTGTCGGTGAAAAGGCAACGCTCACAATAATCAACACGGGAGAAAGGGCAATACTTACTGGCGACCCTTACGTGCTCTACCGCTGGGAAAACGATCGATGGGTGAAGATTAACCTCGGATTCACCTTCACCATGATAGGCTGGATGGTGCCTCCGGGGAGTAATTGGACTCAGATAATACCGCTCGCCATAC
>WAPO01000018.1 GCA_015520705.1 Thermococcus sp.
GTAATAACAATGTCCCCCCTCTCAAGTCCCTGGGAGATTTTTTCCGCCACGTCATAAACCGACTCAAGCTTTAGATTGCCGCGCTCATCCGTGAGCGTTGGCACCAGAATAACCATAACATCCGCCTGCTTCGCCGCCCAGAGGCCATCAGTGGTGGCTTTTAAGCGCCCAGCTTCAACGTTCCTCTTTACGAGCTCATCAAGGCCGGGCTCCTCCTTAACGTGGTTCTCACCGCGGTTTATCATTTCAACGACTTTCTCGTTAATATCAACGCCTATAACCATGGCTCCATGGTCGGCAAAGACTGCAGCCAAAGGCAGACCCATCTTGCCCATCCCATAAACGGCTATAGTAATCAGCCCCTCAGTGAATGCCCGTTTAACCTCTTCTCTGTTTAATCCAATGAGCTTCATCCTCTCACCTCAAGAACCTTTCCGCTTCTCGCGCTTTCTTGGGCAAGGAGGGCAACCCGAAGGGCATGCAGGCCGGCCTTTCCATCGATGAGGGGTCCCCTTCCTGTTTCAACGCATTCGATGAAGTGCTCAAGTTCGTTCCTCAGCGGCTCTCTTCTACGAATCTTCGCTTCCTTTATCCATTCATTGTTGTAGAGCCTCAGGCTCTGCTCTATGTAGTCGAGATATGCTATCCCCCCAGTTCCGACGACGTTAAGGGTTCTCGTCTTGTGAGGGGTGAGCCAGTTGGTCTCAACAATACCGCTCCCGTGTTCAAAGCCGAGTGTTATGAGGGCATGATCCTCAACCCCTGCAGGATGGACAACATTTCCCGCCCTGGCATATACTGCTTTAATCGGCTCTCCAAAGAGGTAGCTTATAACGTCAATGTCATGGACGCCGAGGTCTATTATTATCCCAACGTCCCTTATTCTGGCAGCCATCGGACCGACACGCTTTGCGCTTATCGTCACAATATCGCCGAGCTCTCCCCTCTGGATAAGTTCCTTGAGCTTTAGAACCGCCGGATTGAATCTCTCAATGTGTCCGACCATTAGAGTGACTCCCCTCTTCTCGGCGGCTTTTATAATCGCCTCTGCGTTCTCGATGGTGTCTGCTATGGGCTTTTCAACAAGGACACTCGTTCCCCTCTCTATGAACTCCAGTGCCACCTGCCTGTGAAGGGAAGTTGGAACCGCTATGCTGACGGCATCTAACTCCTCTTTAGCGAGTTCTCTATAATCAGCGTAGGGAATCGTGCCGAATTTTTTGGCCACCTCTTTGGCTCTCTCGAAGTTTGCATCGGCAATTCCAGCAAGTTCAACCTTTCCTTCTCTCGCAAGTTCGCTGTAGATCCTGACATGATTGAAACCCATGCTGCCAACGCCAACAACGCCAACCCTGATCATGTTCATCACCAAAATAAATGGAGTCAGGATGCGAGCTCCTCAAGAGTTTGAAGTATATACTCAACATCCTCCCTGCTGACTGATGGATGCACCGGCAGGCTCAGAACACGCTTTGAAGCCTCCACAGCATTTTGACAGATTTCTTCTGGATAACCGAGCTTCTGGTAGAAGGGCTGGTGGTGGACGGGCATCGGATAGTGTATTCCCGTTCCAACGCCTTTCTCTCTAAGCTTTTGAGCCAGCTCGTCCCTGCTCATTGGGAATTCGTCCTCAACTCTAATCACGTACTGATGGAAGACGTGTTTAACGCGGGGATCAACATAGGGTGGGGTTAAACCTCCAATCCTCTTTATCCCGTCCGTCAGTAGTTTAGCATTTTTAATCCTCTTCTCATTCCATTCGTCGAGTTTCCTAAGCTGCACCCTCCCAATAGCTGCAGCGATGTTCGTCATCCTCAAATTATAACCGAGCTCTTCATGCAGGTATTTCTTGGTTTGACCGTGGTTTCTAATGAGCCTCGCTTTTTCGGCCAGTTCGTCATCATTAGTTACAACCATTCCGCCCTCGCCGGTCGTCATGTTCTTGGTTGGATAGAAACTAAATGCAGCAATGTCCCCAAAAGTCCCGACTTTACGTCCATCAAACTCGGCCCCGTGGGCCTGGGCGCAGTCTTCGACGAGATAGAGCTTATGATCCTCAGCAATCTCACTAAAGGCCTTCATGTCAGCAGGCTGACCGTAGAGGTGAACAACGATTATGGCTTTGGTCTTCTCATTAATCCTCTCAAGAACTTCATTAGGGTCTAAATTGAAGGTTTTTGGGTCAATGTCGGCAAAAACTGGCTTTGCACCCTGGAATAGTATGGAATTGGCGGATGCAATGAATGTAAACGGACTCGTTATGACCTCATCGCCGGGACCTATCTTAAGGGCTTTCAGGGCGACATCTAAAGCTGCAGTTCCGTTTGTTACAGCTATCCCGTGCTTGGCACCGAGATAGCCGGCGAACTCCCTTTCAAAGGCTTCCACTTCCTTCCCGTGGGCGAGCATTCCGCTCTTCAAAACTTCAATAACGGCATTTATTTCCTCATCCCCGATTAAGGGCTTGGCAATTGGTATCATTACCATTCCTCCTTAAGAACTTTTAGCAAAGGATATTCTTTTTTAATAAAATCAAAGTGCTTGTCTTGAGTTACAAGAATAAAATTTCTGTTTAAAGCGACAGCCGCCATTATGACATCAACAGCGGGAATTGGCGTTCCCCGTTCTACCATTGTTTGTGCTATTTCAAGAGCAAGGAGATAGTCTTCTAAAGAGGGCGTTAATACTTCCAGCTCAAGCTCTGCCCCTCGAGGAAATTCTATGAGGTTCAGTATCGTGGTATAACCAGCAATTTTCTTCTTTGATTTTACGCCCTCCATGATTACATTTGTGTCGTAAAGCTTTTTAGGCGCTTCCATTCAGCTCCCCTCGCTCTTTCATAGTATTCCTCGTACTTTTCGATTGGAGTTTCTTTAATTCGTTTTTCAAAATCTTTTCCTAGCATTCTAAGGAGATCTTTGCTGGATATCTCGAGACCTCCCTTCTCCAGTTTCTCCAGATATTCAATTATTGCCCTTCTTGCAACTTCGCTCCATCTAACCTCTTTATGCTCTTTCATCTTTTTATATACTCCCGGAGGGATTGATAGGGTTATGTTCGGCATGAAACCACCGCTATTGTTTATGTGAATGCACGTATTTAAGTGTTTGCATTACAGATATCTCTCCTTCAAGTACCGCTCATAGTCCTCCTTCCTTATTTTAACTTCTTTTCCACAGTGGGAGCATTTGAAAATAACGTGTTTTTCGTCTTCCCCAACCTTTTCTTCCAGCTTCCTTCCGCAGTAGCAGACGAAACCCTTCAAGCGGGCTGGGTTACCGTAGACGAGGCCGAAGGGGGGAACGTCCTTGGTGACAACTGCCCCGGCACCAACCATGGCATACTCGCCTATGGTTACGCCGCAGACTATTGTGGCGTGTGCTCCAATAGAAGCGCCTTTCTTCACGAGGGTGGGCACGACTTCCCAGTCCTGGTTGAATGCTCTGGGGTATAGGTCGTTTGTGAAGGTCATGTGCGGGCCGAGAAAAACATCATCTTCAACCTTAACGCCGTGATAAACGCTCACTCCATTTTGGATTTTGACGTTGTTGCCAATTTCAACGGTTGCGTCAATGTAAACGTCCTTTCCAATGTTGCAGTTCTTGCCTATTTTTGCCCCCCGCCTAACATGGGCGAAGTGCCATATCCTCGTTCCTTCCCCAATTTCAACGTTCTCCTCCACAACAGCCAGAGGATGAACGAAATATTTTTGAGCCATTTTAAACACCAACAATATTAAAAGCGTGCCTCAATATAAGCTTTACCAGCGGTGGAATCATGCTGCCCTTTGTAAGTGTTATAATCCCTGCCTATAATGAGGAGAAGTACATTGCAAAATGTCTTGAAGAGTGGACTAATCAGGATTATCCAAAGGATAGATATGAAATATTAGTCTTCGATGGGATGAGCACGGATAAAACGGCTGAGATTGTAAAGGAATTCGAGAAGGAATACCCTGGATTAATCAGATATTTCATGAATCCAAAAAGGAGACAGGTATATGCATTTAACATGGGCATAAGAAAGGCTAAAGGAGAGTTTTTCATAATCTTTGGAGCACATGCATACCCTGAAAGGGATTTCTTGAGAAAGAGTGTCGAGACTTTCCTGGAAATTAAAAAGAACGAACCAAAGCTGGCGGGAGTCGGGGGAATGATAATAAAGCTCTACGAGAACAGGCTGGCAAAACTGGTGGCGTTGATTTATTCGTCGCACTTGAGTGGAGCAAGCAGCTTTTGGTATGAGAAAAAGCCGCATTTTGCAAAAACTGTTGCCTTTGCCCTTTATGATATTAATATAGCAAAAGAAATTGGAGGATTTGATGAGGACATGTTAACTGGAAATGACTTTGAGTTCAACTTGCGGATGAATAAGAAAGGGTATAAGTTATTCTTCAATCCTGAAATTAGAAGCTATTATTTTGCCCGCTCAAGCTGGAGGGGATTTTTCAAACAGACATTTAACTATGGGATAGTCAAGGCAATGGCGATCAGGAAAGGCTATTTCTCCCCATTGTGGCTCTTTCCTTTAGGTTTTTTAGGTTTTGAGTTAATCCTACCCTTTGTGCCCCGGCTATTATGGCTGTTTTTGGGATATTGGTTTCTCATGTTTATGGAGGGTATTAGATTAAGCTTCAGCTCTGGGAACAGGGATGCCTTAACGTTGCCTTTTGCAATGTTCCTGTTTCACAACCTAATTTCAATCGGTTTTATTGCTGGATTGCTCTTTGGAAAGAAAGCCTATAGGTGATGAGATGAGAATAGTAATGGTCGTGACGAACCCATTTAAACCTGATCCCCGCGTATATAAGGAAGCAAAAAGTCTGGCTAAACACGGACATGAAGTTTATGTTATCGCTTGGGATAGGGAAGGGAAGTATCCCAGGGAAGAAAACGTTGAGGGCTTTAAGGTCATCCGGGTCGGCCCTAAGGCTAAATATGGCCCATTAATGGCCGTTAAGTTACCTTTGTTTTACATCAGTGCCTTCATGATTATTCTGAAATTAAAACCAGATGCACTTCATACCCATGATTTTGATACTGCTATATTGGGATTTGTTTTTAAAAAGCTCAAAGGGATTCTGTGGGTCTATGACGTGCATGATCTCTATGAGAGTTTTCTTGAAAGTGATTTAATCAAACAACTCGTTCTCAAGTTGGATTCCTTCTTTTTGAGACTTTCGGATGCTGTTATCTCAGTAAACCCTGCAATGTCTCTTATCCTACTGGAAAGGGGCGCAAAAAACGGGATTATTGTCATTTTAAATACTCTTGATAAATTACCTGATAAATATCAAAAAAATCCTGATTTTTCAGTGTTTTACGGTGGAGTTCTTTCTAAACATCGGTTTATAGAAGAGTTTATGGAATTATCGGAGAATTTGGGTATCCATCTTCGCATTGCAGGGGTGGGAGTGCTTGAAGAAGAGATTAAGAAGAGTGGGCATGTACAGTTCCTTGGTTATATTGCACACGATAAAGCAGTTGAAGAACTAGCTAAAGCACATCTTACATTCATTCTCTATGATCCAGCAATTCTTAATAACAGGATAGCCTCCCCAAATAAGCTTTTTGAGGCAATGGCGGTAGGCACTCCTGTGATAGTTGTCAGGAACACGTTGTTAGACAAGCTTTCGGAAAAATTTGGTATTCCTGTGGGATATGATGAGAAAGAAGTTAGGGATACCCTTAAATTTCTAAGAGAGAATCCTAAAATACTGAGGAAAAAATCCAAGTTAGGTCCTAGAATATTCAAAAAGTACATGTGGGAGATCCAAGAAAGGAAACTTAATGAGGTCTATGGGGTGTGATTATGAAAATCGCTACAATTGTGGGTGCGCGGCCGCAGTTTATTAAGATGGCTCCGGTTTCGGGGGAGTTAAGGAAGTATTTTGATGAGGTTGTAATTCACACGGGTCAGCATTATGATTATGAGATGGATAAGATTTTCTTTGAGCAGCTTAGAATTCCGGAGCCGGATTATTATCTTGGTGTTGGCTCTGGGAGTCATGGTTATCAGACTGGGGAAATGTTGAAGAGGATTGAGGAGGTTTTGGTGAGAGAAAAACCTGATTTAGTGTTGGTTTATGGGGACACGAACTCCAC
>WAPO01000019.1 GCA_015520705.1 Thermococcus sp.
CCGCACTTTTTCTGTCTTACTACATCACAGTGGCTCCGGTGAAGGGCGACACCTTCACGGGCTATCTCATTGAGGGAAAACCTGTAAGCGTGCAGAACGCCGTCGTTCTGGCAGATCAGGACTGCACAGCGAACAGCGACTACACGGAGCTCACATGCACGGCGGTTATAGATGCTGGAGGCGAGACTCTGAAGGTGCGCTACATGCATCCTGCGGAAGTCCCATGCCTGTCAAGGGGCGACAGAGTTGACATCTCTGTGGAGGACAGCTCAACAGTTAAAATAGTGCGCACCGGAAAGCCTGCGATGGAGCATTAGGGTGGTGATGGCGGTGAGAAAGGTCTTCATTTCACTTCTGGCTTCCTTTTTGCTTGCTCTGATGGCTAAAAGCGTTCTTGCTGAACCTATTGCCGAATTCACCGGAGTGACATTTTCAATCGTGGCTCTGGGAATACTGAATGCTCTGAGGCCCTCGATTTTCCTGATGATAGTGTTTCTCCTTTCGATGATAGCAATCACGGACGGGAGGAAGGTTCTCAGGGTTGGGTTTGCATTTACGGCTGGGGCCTTTCTGGGCTACACCGTTATAGCATCCACACTTATGAGCCTCCACGTGAGGTTTCCCTTCCTGAGGTATTTTGTGGTGGCCTTCGGGGTTACGGTGGGGGTATACAAAATCCTGTCCGCACTTGGATATGTGAGGATTCCCATCTCAAGCCCGTTAAGGGAAAAGAGCAACAGGATACTTGAGAAGGCAACCTCCCCGCCGGCGGCGTTTCTGGTCGGCGGCGGAATGGCATTCCTCTCGCTCTCCTGCGTTCTGCCCTCCTACCTGCTCATCAGCTCCCTGCTTTCGGGTCAATTTTCACCAAGCACAACCACAGGCCTTCTCTTCCTCTTCATAGGAATTTCAGTGCTTCCCTTTGCCCTCGTTACCCTTGGCTTTCACTACGGGGCGAGATATGCCCGGCTCGGCAGGGCCGTCGACAGGCTCTCGGAGATGAGCGGCAGAGGGGATCTAGCCATGGGTGCTGTGCTCGTGATTGTGAGCGTTCTCTATTTTCTGCTCTTCCTTTAGCCTGAACTTTTCTATATTTTCGCGGGTTCTCTTGAATTCCCTGAAGCACGTTGGACAGCAGAAGAAATATACCCTGTTTCTGTATTTGTAGACTATAGGCTCGCCCACTATTTCCTTGCCGCAGTAATCGCACTTGAAGGGGATTTTAACCCTTGGCGGATACTCCCTTTCCAGACTCTCCAGAATTGGCATGATCTCAAGAACCTCAAAGCCTGCCCTCTCAATGACGCTCCTGAGCTGCTCCATATCCTCCACGGCGATTTTTATGAGATACTTCCTGCTTGTGAAGCGGTTGACTTCAATTATCTCCTCAAGCTCCCTGAGGACTTCGGGTTCCTCGGTTTTGACTATCAGCGCCACGACATTGTGAGCCCTGAGAAGCTCCGGATTGAGCTTGATTGTGTATCCCTGAATCACCCCATCCCTTTCAAGCTTTTCAAGGCGGGACTTGACTGTTGGCCTGCTGACCCCAAGCCTCTCGGCAAGCTCAGAGATGCTCAGACGGGAGTTGTCCATGAGGAGGTAGATAAGTTTGAGATCAAGGTCATCAATTTTCATTTTTATCACCTCATCCTTTCTGTGGTTGCAAAGTATAAAAATATTCCGCTGTGCTTTTACGTTTTGTTAAAAAATAACTTCAATAACCTTTTATCCATAATACTAATCAGAGGTGAAATTTATGGAACTCAACATCAAAATTACCGGAATGAGCTGCGCTTCATGCGCCAAAACGATAGAGCTGGCCCTCAAGGAGATGGAGGGCGTGAAGGACGCCAGTATCAATCTGGCAACGGAAAATGCCTACGTTAAGTTTGATGAATCAAAGGTCAGCATAACGCAGATAATCAAGGCCATAGAAAGCGTTGGCTACGGTGTCGTCAGGGAAAGGAGGGATGCCTTGATCAAAATCGGCGGCATGACATGCGCTTCGTGCGTGAAAACGATAGAGACTGCCCTGAAGGAGCTTCCGGGCGTTCTTGACGTCAGGGTTAACCTTGCAACGGAGAGCGCGACTGTGAGCTACGACCCGACGGTTGTGGATATGGACGACATACGGAAGACCATAGAGGAGTTCGGCTACCAGTTCCTCGGTGTTGAGGGCGAGGAGAGCATGGACATAGAGAGGGAAGCACGGGAAAAGCATCTGAAAGACATGAAGAACAAGCTCGCCGTGGCATGGGTTTTTGGGGGCATCATAACGTTCATGACCTACCGCTGGCTGCTGGGGCTGCACTTTGAGATTCCCTACATGCTGTGGATACAGTTTGCACTAGCGACGCCTGTGATAGCATACTCCGGGAAGGATATGTTCCTCAAGGCGGTGCGCTCCCTGAAGCACAGGACGCTCAACATGGATGTGATGTATGCCATGGGCGTTGGTTCGGCCTATATAGCAAGCGTGCTCGCAACTGTGGGAGTTCTCCCGAGGGACTACAATTTCTATGAGGCAAGCGTGCTCCTGCTGGCGTTCCTGCTCCTCGGAAGATATCTTGAGCATGCGGCAAAGGGCAGAACGAGCGAGGCCATAAAGAAGCTTATGGGCCTCCAGGCAAAGAAGGCAACCGTAATCAGGGATGGGAAGGAGATTGAAGTTCCTGTGAGTCAGGTCAAAGTTGGGGATGTTGTAATCGTCAAGCCGGGCGAAAAGATACCCGTCGACGGCGTTGTGCTTGAAGGCGAGAGCTACGTTGATGAGTCCATGATTACAGG
>WAPO01000020.1 GCA_015520705.1 Thermococcus sp.
ACGTCAGGGGTGTTTGTGACATAGATTCCCCTTCTCGTCGCCTCTTCAAGGTCAATGTTGTCATATCCTACGGCATATTGAGCGATTATCCTGAGTTTGGGGGCATTATCAAAAAGCTCTTCATCAATCCTATCGCTCAGCAGGCTCACCAGCGCATCAGCTTCCCTAACCTTCTCAAGGAGCACCTCCCTCGGAGGCTCCTTTTCATCCTGCCAGACCTCAACCTCATAATACCGCCTGAGCATTTCAATCCCCCTCTCGGGGATCCGCCTCGTTATAAAGACCCGTGGATTCATACTATCACTTGAACGTTTTGATGCTCATAAACTATTAATACTTTCGGTGCGATGAGCAGTAGGTGACCCTTAATGAGGTACAAGAAGTTTCTCGCAGAGCGGGCCTCCTGGATCAAGGGTTCCGCGTTGGCCGAGGTCATGAAGAAAGCCTCAGAGCTTCAGAGCAGGGGAGTAAAACTGATTTCCCTTGCTGCAGGAGATCCCGACCCCAAGTTGATTCCGAGGGAGGTTCTGGGAGGACTTACAGGGGAGATTCTAAGAGGTATCCCGGCCTCGGTTATGTATACTCCTGCAAATGGACTTCCCGAGCTGAGAGAAGAAATCGCAGGGTTTCTGAGGAAGTATGAAAGCATAGACACATCTCCGGATGAGATAATAATAACCATCGGGGGCACCGGCGCTCTTGATCTGCTCGGAAGGGTTCTCATAGACCCCGGAGATGTTGTAATTACAGAGAATCCAAGCTACATCAACACCCTGCTGGCGTTTGAGCAGCTCGGAGCGAAGGTGGAGGGGGTTCCGGTTGATGAAGACGGCATAAAAACTGAGATTCTCGAAGAGAAGATCAGAAAAATCATATCCCGGGGGCAGAAGCTGAAGTTCATCTACACGATTCCAACAGGCCAGAACCCCACGGGAGTAACGATGAGCGAGGAGAGGAGAAAGGCCCTCCTTGAAATTGCGAGTGAGCATGACATCCTGATAATTGAGGATGCGGCGTATAACTTTATGAAGTATGAGGACAGGGAAATAAAGCCTCTGAAGGCGCTGGATAAAGAAGGACGGGTTGTTGTTACCGGAACCCTGAGCAAAGTCCTTGGAACTGGCTTCAGAGTTGGCTGGGTAATCGCCGAGGGTGAGCTCAGGGATAAGGTTCTGATGGAGAAATCGCCGATAGACTTCTGTGCTCCGACAATTTCCCAGTATATAGCACTGGAATACCTGAAGAGGGGTTATTTTGAGAAATACCACCTGAAAGTGGGCCTTCCTGGCTATCGGGAGAAGAAGGACGCCATGATAAGCAGCCTCAAAGAATACCTGCCCGGCGCCGAGTTCACAGTGCCAATAGCCGGAATGTTCATCATGCTCTTCCTTCCGGAAAACGCCGACGGAATGGCATTCGCACGCGAGCTGATGGAAAGGAAGGGTGTTGTTGTGGTTCCCGGAAAGCCATTCTACACGGACGAGAGCGGGAGAAATGCGATAAGGCTTAATTTCTCAAGACCAAGCAGGGAGGAAATTGAAGAAGGCATAAGAAAGCTTGCAGAGCTTTACAAGGAGAGATTCTGAGGTTCGCTATTCTTTTAAATCTCCTCTTCGACTTTTTTTCATGCGGGTTGAGGGATACATAGAGGGGATCAGCGAGGACGGCCTCGGGATTTTAAAGGCTGAAAAGTCCGTATATGTTCCCTACACGGTTACGGGGGATTTTGTGAAGGTTTACAGAACGAGGCGGAGATTCGGAAGGGTTATAGCCCGAGATTTTGATATCACCGAACTTTCCATGCTCAGGCAGGCTCCGAGGTGCCGGCATTTTGGAGAGTGCGGCGGCTGTCTGTGGCAGCACATCAAATACAAAGAGCAGCTGAGGCTCAAGCGGGAAATCTTTGCGGGGATTACAGGCATAGATGCAGAAATCAGGGGATCGCCAAGAATCTGGGGCTTCCGCAATGTCAGCAACTTTTCCATAACAACCCGCGGCATCGGGTTTAAGAAATACGGCAGCCCTTCAGGCGCTGTTGACGTCATGGAATGCCCCATATTCTCAAATAGAACTCCCCGGTATCTTGAAGCGCTCAGAGGCTTTTTGGCAGAAACCGGGCTCAGACCGTGGAACCTGCGGAAAAAGGCCGGTGAGGTGCGCTACCTTCAGGTCAGGGAGGGCAAGTTCACCGGTGAGGTCATGGTAAATCTGGTGGCACATGTGGAGCCTTCCGGCGAAGTTTTGGATGCCTTCAAAGACTACTTCTCCTTTGCACATTCCCTCTACTGGAGCATGAAGCGGGACGAGAGGGACGACCCGCGCGGCGAGGCTGAGCTTATAGCCGGAGAGCCTTACATACGCGAGAGGATTGAGGACGCTACCTATCTGATGCATCCAAACTCCTTCTTCCAGACGAACAGCTACGCCTTACCGCTTCTTCTGAAGGCCGTTGAGAGCTTCACCGACGGCGAGAGGGTTCTCGACCTCTACTCCGGTGTCGGCACATTCGGCGTCTGGCTGGGGAAGAGGGGATTCAAGATTGAGGGCGTCGAGCTGGATCCCTTTGCAGTGGAGATGGCAAACAGAAATGCGGAGCTAAACGGCGTTGATGCCGTATTTAAGGTCGGAAGGGCCGAGGAAACACTGATAG
>WAPO01000021.1 GCA_015520705.1 Thermococcus sp.
CATACAGGATATACGAGGCCGCATTTGAGCAGACAGGAGTTCTCTCGGCAAAGAGCATGCGCCAGCTCTTCAACTATGCAAAGGCTCTGGCGATGCAGAAGCCGGCAGAGGGCAGAAGAGTAGCTGTGGTTACAAACGGCGGCGGTGCTGGTGTTATGATGAGTGATGGGCTGCTTGAGCGCGGAATGACACTCGCCCAGCTCACAGATGAGACCAATGGAAAGTTTGCGAGGGCTATGGAAGAAGGGAAGCTTCCGCACCACATGAGCTACAGGAACCCGATTGATGTCATTGGAGACGCCCCCTCGAAGAGGTATGAGCTAGCAATGCGCTACGCCCTTGAAGACCCGAACGTCGATGTTCTTGCGGTGATTGCGCTCTTCCAGAGTCCGGCCCTCGATGAGGGCATCGTTGATGTCATGGAGAAGGTTCAGGAATACGGGAAGCCGGTTGTTTTCGTCGCTCCCGGAGGAGATTATCCCGAAAGGATGGCCCGCAGGATAGAGGAGAAGGGCGTTCCTGTTTATGAGACCGTTGAGGACGGCATTGACGCCATCTACGCCCTCGTGAAATACGGCGAATGGCTGAAGGAGAACGGGAGGTTCTGATGGAGCTTTTCAAGCTTCTGGATTACGATCCCCACTTTCTTTTCTCAAGCTTCCACTGGATAAGAGTCTCCCAAAATCCTCCAGATCAAACGCCAGTTCGAGCTCCTCCTTTCGCCCTATAGTTTTGGCGATTATCCCAAAGTGCTTTTCGTAGTCCCTTAGTCCCACGAGCTCCGCCTTTTTTTCGAGGCGTTTTAAGATTCTCCTAGCTTCCCTCAACGTTAAGTCACTCCACTTGACCTCTACAAAGAGGGCTTTTTTTAGGGAGTTGTTTATGGCAACCACGTCTATCTCCTCCCCCTTATGCCACCACCGACCTATTTTGCTGAATCTAAAGGGCAGAACACCCCTCTGGTTGGCTTCCATTAAGAACTCCCTCGCGATTCCCTCGAAGGGTTTTCCCAAGAAGGCGTTGAAGTTTTCCCTGAAATCCTCAAGTGCACTCTCATGGAAGTTCCCCTCGATTTCCTCGTAATAGGGGTTCACAAACCTCGACCAGAAGAGGAAGTAGTTGTCCGCTATCTCGTAGATTCCCCTCTTTCCAAACAGGGGAGTGACCTTCCTCACTATCCCGAGCTCACCGAGGACTCGCAAGTAAGGAACAACCCGGTTTTCTTTCATATAGCAGAAGTTCGCTATCTGGGTGACCCTTGTGTTCCCCCTTGCTATCGCCTCCAGGATGGCCAGGTATGTGGAGAGCTCCCTGAGTTCCTCGCTCAACAGGGCCCGGGCTTCCCTGAACAGGAACGCTGATGAATTGAAGAAGTTGGCCTTTATCTCCTCTTCGACGTTTCGCCCCTCAAAGAACTCTAGGTATTTTGGGGTTCCGTTCGTCACCGCGTAGATCTTTACCAAGTTTCCTATGTCCGAATCAAACCACTCCGGGAGGTGCTTGAACCGCAGGGGTTGGATCTTTATGTTTGCATCGCTTCTCCCGTAGATCGGGCTTGAATAGCTGAAAAACTCCCTCTCCAGCAGGGAAACGTACGAGCCGGACACAACCACAAGTGCGTTAAGATCCCTGTTTTCCTCAATCGCCCTGGAGAGCTCGCTTAGAACTCCAGCTTCCTTTTTGATCAGGTACGAGAACTCGTCCAGAACTATGAGTACCCTCTCCCGGGTTATCCTCTTCAAAAGGGCGAACAGCGAGGGAAAATCAACTATCTCGACTTCGAATCCCACAAACTCTGAAACCTTCCTGGAGAGGAGCTTAAAGTTATACTCTCGGGGTTTGTCTTCGAATATGACGAATATCCGCTCCTTCCCCTGCGAAAACTCTTCCAGGAGTCTTGTCTTACCGACCCTTCTGCGGCCGTACACGAGAACCAGCGTTAGGCCCCTTTGATTCCAGAGTTCCTCCAGAACCCTGAGCTCTTTCCGGCGGTTGACAAATTCTCTAAGCATGATTATATAAACACGATTATAGTTTTTAAAAATTTCGGCATGCAGTTTCTTGGATAAGGGAAAAGGCAAAAACTTTAAATTCTCCTCTTGCATTTTTTAATCCATGTTCGGTGATTGCTTTTGGCTTTGCCTGTAAAATCTTGAAGCCGCTTCTGGTTATTCATGACTTTCCCGGAGGGATTCTCTATGGATGAAAGCTTTAAAGTTACGCCATGGGATGTTGAAGGTCTGGTTGATTACGCAAAGCTGATAGAGGAGTTTGGAACGAGCCCGCTCACCGAGGAGCTCCTTGGAAAGACCGCTCAGTTGACAAAGAGCGAACTGCCCCTCTATTTCCGGAGGAGGTTCTTCTTCTCACACAGGGACTATGATAAGGTCTTAGCTGACTACGAGGCAGGGAAGGGCTTCTTCCTCTACACCGGCAGGGGTCCGAGCGGTCCGATGCACATCGGCCACATAATACCCTTCTTCGCAACCAAATGGCTTCAGGAGAAGTTTAAAGTCAACCTCTACGTCCAGATAACTGACGACGAGAAGTTCCTCTTCAAGGAGAAGCTCACCTTCGACGATA
>WAPO01000022.1 GCA_015520705.1 Thermococcus sp.
ATGGAACTCCACGTCGAACTTGAGGAAAAATTAGCAAAGTTCAAGAAGCGTGAAGCGGCAATACTCTTCCAGAGCGGCTACAACGCGAACCTCGGTGCTTTAAGCGCCCTCCTGACCAAAAAGGACGACGGCGTGTTCATCAGTGAGGAACTCAACCATGCAAGCATCATAGACGGAATGCGCCTCAGCGGCGCGCCAAAGGTCATCTACAAGCACCTCGACATGGAGGACCTCGAGAAGCGCCTCAAGGAGAACAAGGACAAGAAGAAGAAAATCATCGTCAGCGACGGTGTCTTCTCGATGGATGGTGATCTCGCGCCGGTTCCTGAGATGGCGGAGTTAGCGGAGCAGTACGATGCCATGCTCTACATAGACGACGCCCACGGTGAAGGCGTTTTAGGCGACAGCGGAAGAGGTATCGTGGATCACTTCAAGCTCCACGAGAAGGTTGACTTCGAGATGGGAACACTTAGCAAGGCATTCGGTGTCATAGGCGGCTACGTCGCCGGTCCGGAGGAGGCCATAGACTACCTCCGCCAGCGCGGAAGGCCGTTCCTCTTCTCAAGCGCGCCAAATCCACCAGACGTTGCTGCTGCAATAGCGGCAGTGGAGATACTCCAGCACAGCGATGAGCTCGTTCAGAAGCTCTGGGACAACACCCACTTCCTCCAGAATGGACTTAGGGAGCTCGGTTACGACCTGGGCAATACCAAGCACCCGATTACACCGGTTATGCTCTACGACGAGAAGCTCGCTCAGGAGTTCAGCAGGAGGCTCTACAGCGAATACAACATCTTCGCGCAGGCCATTGTCTATCCAACCGTCCCGCTCGGAACCGCGAGGCTGAGGCTTGAACCTTCAGCAGCCCACAGCAAAGAAGACCTGCAGTACGTCATAGATGCCTTTGAAGATTTGGGCAAGAAGACCGGATTTTTGAAGTGATTTCTACTTTCCTCGTTTTCACTTTTGGAAATGCTTCTCTTTGGTTTGTCAAACCCATGAGGTGATACCATGAAGCGCTGGAGTCTGATAATCCCCCTCCTCTACTTTTTTGTCCTTGCAGTGCTGGCGTGGTGAACTTGAAAGCAACTATTCCGCACTCCCTAGTCTCGTTACAGAGCTGCTGTTTTTGGCCTGATGCTCCAGAAATCGTTAGCAAGTTGATATGCGGTGGAAGGCTCACATTTTTATCCATTTATAATAAAACAACGTCGCCATCATTGTCTACAACGACCATCACCATCTCCTTTCATCGAGTAATAAAGAAGAATCACAAAAAATTATCCACAATTCACAACTCGAACGTATTCCATTGGAGGAGCTGGGATAGCAATGCTCTCTCCACCAGCCGCGATAACAAGTTTTGGCTTGAAGTAAATGCCTTCAACATTAGACGGAACGCTCACAACCACCTTTAATAGAGCTGTTGAGTTTGGTGGGAGTTGATTAAGGGTCTCGTTTGAGGTTGTGTTTATCAGATTAAAGTTCACCACCTTAATATCCGGTGGTTTTGGATAAACCTGGAGAGAGGCCAAGGGGAATGAAACGTTTTGAATTGTAATGGGCTTGCTGTAAAGGTTAGTTATGGTCGCGGTATATTCGAAAGTGTCCACGCCTTTTTTGAAGGAGGTGTAGAGTGATGAGTATCTGCCGAACTTCAGATGGATATCCTCAGGTTTTACGGAGGCAACCTGAAAGTAAAGCCACACAGGCATGCTACTTTCATTTACTATAGCCCGTCCCTTCCAGAGCTGAAGTAAGAGCGCATTTCCAGTGATGCTTATCCCCCTTCCCGGAGAGGAGAACTTTAGATACAGCGGAAGAGGAACACGACCTGCTATTCCCGAGGAGTTCGTCAGTGAGAGAACATCAGAGGTGCTGTATGAGATACTAATGTTGCCGAGGTAAAGATCAACAAATGTTGTGTTCTTGAGATAGTCAATAGAGGGGTATAAAAGTATGGTTAAAGTCTCGTTAGGATAAACATAAGCATATCCCCATATTGACCGCGGACAGAGGGGAATGGAGAATTTTGAACCAGATGGTGTGTTGGAAAAATTGTTTTCGACGTTATGTCCCGGAGAGTTATTGCTTACAGGGATGCCCGTTGAAGTACTGGAAACAGCATGATTGGAGTTTTCCCCTGAGAACCAGAAAGTGAAAACCGCAGCCCCTACCAGAACTAATGCCAGAAAAATGAAAATAGATTGCCTCATCAGCTAACCCCCTCATCCTCCTTGAGGATGACTCTCTGGCCTGCAATGTGGCACAATACCCATCTTAATATATGCATAGGCAACATTGGAGGTAGCTATCTCCCCGTGATTTGTTATTAAATACTCCCTCTGGACTATTTTTTTGACGATTATGTCTTTATTGGCCCAGAACCATATCTCCTCCCCGTATCTGCAAGAGCCAGTGCAGGTTATTGATCTGCAGATTTGCTGTCCGATTGAGACACCTAACTTTTCTTTGACTACAACTGCATTAACTTCCAAATCTCCCGATACTGTAACGGTTATACATTCTTTTATGTTCTCAGAAAGGGAACACCCTGCACTACTATCACATGTTTCAATCGCGACAACTTGCTCCGGAGTGTATTCAGTAGCATAATAATACACACCATCAATTTTCCATTCTGTTCCATATATAGCATATTGTGGCATAGGTTTTGAGTGGTTTTGCAAAGGTGCTGCTACCACACTTCCAGCTGTCACTCCAACCATCAGCAGTCCCAACAGGACTGCAAACAGTGGCTTCCACCGCATAAGGTCACATCCATAACGTTGTCTGCAATGCCTACTATGCAACTTCCTCTTATAACTCTTTCCTTTTACTATTAGTAAGATTTCTTTCTTTTTTTTCGAGTATGAATTTATTCTAACATGTGTTTTCCTCCTAGAATAGTCCAAAAGAAGCCTGAGTAAGAAAGTTGCATGACGATGCAATTAGGAAAAAAATGGACAACGGTAGAGATTATATTACTCAGAACTTCACCCACTCAATTTTGTAATAAACCACGTCGTTGTCCTCATCAACGACCGCCATAACCATGTTCTTCCTCACGCCATGGGCGACCCTGACGCGGGCGGTTATGTCGTTCGGACTGAAGCGCAGGTTCTCAGGAACGACCCACACGAGCCACTGGGAGTGCTCGTCCATCCCGCGGCGGTAGACACGGAAGTGCGAGCCGAACTTGAGGGCGGACTTTACGATGTAGCCCCTGTCCCTTAGGTCTCTGTAGACGAGATATTTGATGTCGAACTGGTCATCCTTCTTCCGGCCGAGCTCCATCAGCTCCTGGAAGGACAGCTCGTTCTCACCATCGAAAACTTTGAGCTTCCCGCGCTCCATCAGATAGGCCGCCTCTATGAGAGAAAGGAACAGCTTCCCGTTTACAACCTCACCGAAGTAGCGCTTGTTGTAGAACTGGTTTATCGCCTTCTCCCTTTCGCTGAAAACCCTGTCCCCGCTCAGCTGAAACTTCACCGGCTCTTTCATGAGGCCCCTCCCCACTCCCTGACAGACATCATCATGTAGTATGCGTCCTCACCGTCGGCATAGTAGCCGATTATCCTCTTCACCTTTCTGAAGCCGAGCTTTTCATAAAGGTTTATGGCGGCTTCATTGCTGACCCGAACTTCGAGCCCTATATACTGGGCCCCCTTCTTGATGAGCCTCTCTATGACCTCCACCATCAGAGCCCTTCCTATGCCGTTTCCCCTGTATTCCGGATCTACAGCTATGCTCATCACGTGACCTTCAAGGTCAGGTCTCAGATAAGCCATTACATAGCCTATGACCTTGCCATTATACTCCGCAACGAGAAATGTGTCGGGGTTGTTCTCAAGGAACACGATGAAGATGCCGCGGGGATATTTCTCCTTAAATGATTTAACCTCTATCCTGCTTATCTCAGGAAGATCAAACAGCTTAGCCGGCCTTATAATGACCATGGCCAGAGGAATTTTCCTTGAACCCATCAGCTCTCTTGAGGATACACTCATGTTAAATAGTTCTCATGAAAGTTTTTAAGGTTTAAGAAGTTCCATGATAATGAGTGATGAGCACTCTCGAAGCTGAGCCAAGGATGATGACCGGATTCCTGGCTGATTCCCTCTTCTCATATCAGATGGTAAAACTTAAATCCCTCCCAAGATAGAGTTATAGAAGGTGGGAGCATGCAGATAGCAGAAGAAATGGTGGGTATAGTCAGAGGAGATGCCAGCGTTTCGATGTATCAGTTCTCAGCTCACCCTGATTCAAATCTAAAGTTTGGTGAGTTTGTTGTTGCTAGGAACCGTGAAGGGGAATGGGTCATCGGAAACGTGAGGAAATTGGAGAACATAAACTGGCTTCTAAGCGAGGGAAAGAGCACATATCACTCTCTAGAGCTTGATTTAAGCGAATACGGTGAGAGCATAGAGGCTAACGAAGCTCTGATAGCCACCGTGAAGGTTCTCGGAAGGGTTCTTAGCCAAGGCCAAGGAGAGAGTGCGGAGGTAGTTCCCAACAGGGTTCCCATACCCAATGGGAGGGAGGTCTACAGGGCAAGTGATGACCTGCTGAAGAGAATCTACAATGGAGGGCCGGGCTATATCGAGATTGGAACCCTTCTGCTGAGGGAGGATGTTCCCATATATCTCAACGTGGATGAGCTCGTTTCAAGGCACTTCGCTGTTCTGGCCGTCACAGGAGCCGGGAAGTCAAACACAGTTGCTGTAATGCTCGGCGAGATTGTTGAAAGGCTCAGGGGCACCGCAATTGTTCTCGACCCCCACGGGGACTACATAAAGCTGAGCCTGCCAAAAACCGGGAGGGAGCATGTGAAGGTCATAGAGGCCAAGATAAAGCCTGAGGAAATGGACGGAGAGGAGCTGGCAGACCTCATGGAAGTTCAGAAAAACGCCGCAATACAGAGGAACTTCCTGCTCAAGGCATGGGAAACGGTGAAGCACGAAAAGCCACAGCTGGGAGGCAGGGAGATTATAGAGGAGCTCAGGCTGAAGCTCGAAAAATGGGCGACCGAGAGGGAGGGAAGCTACTGGGATGAATACAGAGGAGGTTACAGGGAGCTGGAGAAAATAGACTCAAACACTGTTGGAACCATAACACGCCTCACGATGCGCATATCCCGCTTCCTGAGGAACTACGGACATGTCCTGACCAGCGAGGATATAGTGTCCCAGATCGAGCCCGGCAGGGTCAACGTGATTGACCTAGGCCCGCTGGATGAGGGGCAGATGAAGGTCGTTGTCGGAAAGCTGATCCAGAAGGTCTTTGAGGCCAGAGTGGACTATGAAAAAGCCAGAAAGAAGCTGGAGAGAATCAGAGACGAGCTCAGGAGGGGAAGGGCTGTCAAAACATCATCCCTCGACAGGGAGGTCGAGGAGCTTGAGAGGACTATGAGGGATATCAAGGCCAAAAGCGCTGCTCTTGCCGAGCCGATTCTTCTGATAGTTGAGGAGGCCCACATATTCGCTCCTCAGGGGGAGAAAAACGACGCTGTCAGGATTCTCGGCAGGATAGCAAGGGAAGGCCGGAAGTTCGGCGTCGGGCTCGGCGTCGTATCCCAAAGGCCAAACAAGCTGAATGAGGACATACTTAGTCAGACCAACACAAAGATAATCCTGAGGATTGTCAATCCCCGGGATCAGGACTACGTGCTCAAGGCCAGCGAACAGCTGAGCGAAGACCTGCTGAGGGACATAGCCTCCCTCGGGAAGGGGGAGGCCGTTGTGGTGGGTCAGGCAATAAGCCTGCCCGCGCTGGTGAAGATATACAACTTCAGGGAAAGAGGAGGGGACTACGGCGGCGAGGACATTGGAGTGGTGAGCAGATGGCTCAGAAGGGCCGAGGCTGAAAGGAGAGAGAGGGAGATAAAGGAGGAATACGAGGAAGAGGGGATAGACTTTGACTATTAAATTCGCCCACCTGGCGGACGCCCATCTCGGTTATGAGCAGTATCGGCTTCCTTACAGGGCGGAGGAGTTCAGAAAAGCCCTTGAGGAGGCCATCAGAAAAGCGGTTGGAGAGAAGGTAGACTTCATACTCATCGCAGGAGATCTGTTCCACAGGAGCAATCCCTCGCCCCAGACGATTAAAGAGGCCATGGACATCCTTGAGATTCCAAAGAAGGAGAAGATACCGGTTTTTGCCATTGAGGGAAACCATGACAGAACGCAGAAGAAAATTTCAGCCTACCACCTGCTCGAATCCCTCGGTCTGGTTCACCTCATCGGCTTCAGCGAGGAAAGGAAGGAAAACAGATACCAGACGACGGAGAAGGTCAGGGGCAGACTCCTCGTCAAGGGGGTATTTGAAAAGGGCGGGAAGTCAGTAGAGATATACGGAACCAAATACATGAGCGCCGCATGGTTCGAGAGGAACAGGCTGAGCGACTACTTCAGACCGCAGGGTGATGCCGTTTTAATGCTCCACCAGGGCATAAGGGAGATGATGGAGAAGCTACATCTTGAGACACAGAGGGACTACTTCGAGATAAGCCTGAGCGACCTCCCCAGAGGCTTCATGTACTACGCCATGGGGCACATACACAGGCGGTGGATAACCAGCACAGAATCCGGCATCGTTGCATATCCCGGATCGCTCCAGAGGTGGGACTTCGGGGACTATGAACTGAGATACCGCTGGGACGGGCTGAAGTTCAGGAAAGTGGCCGGGGAGGAGAAGGGCTTCTTCATAGTCGAGGACTTCAAACCGAGGTTCGTCAGACTTGACGTCAGGCCATTCTATGACATCAGAATAAAGGGGGATGAAGAGACTGTAAAGAAAGAGCTCAGGAAGCTCGCCCCCGAAATATCGAAGGAGGCTTTTCTGAGGGTTAGTCTTGAATGGGAGAGGCCCTTTGACGTGGCGTTTCTCCACGATGTATTCAGCGTCAGATACCTCCACATAAGAACCAAATTCGGGAGGAGGAAGCTCTCGCGAGAAAAGGGAACGAAAGCCGAAGAGTTTTTCACACCCATGGAGCTGAAAATAATCAGACTCCTTGGAGAGAAGGACTTCGACGACTACGAGGAGGTCATCAGGCTGATTCTTGAGGGAGAAAGGGAAGAAGAGGCCGGGGGAAAGGAAAAGAAGAGAAAAGAGGAGAAAAAAGTGAGAGAAAAGCCGGAGGAGAAAAGGAAGGAAGCCCCAGAGGATAAAAAGAAGGAGAAGCCCAAGAAGTCTGAGAAGAGGCCTGAGAAGAAGTCTGATCTGATGCTCTGGCTCTCCAAGAGGTGAGATTATGAA
>WAPO01000023.1 GCA_015520705.1 Thermococcus sp.
ACCCCGCACGGAGGCGGAGGGCCTGGATCAGGGCCTGTTGGCGTCAAGGAATTCCTCAGGGATTATCTGCCGGTTCCCGTTGTCGAGTTTGACGGAGAGAGATACTACCTGAACTACGACCTTCCAAAGAGCATAGGAAAGGTGAAGGAATTCTACGGCAACTTCGGGGTAATGGTTAGGGCCCTTGTCTACCTCAAAACCATGGGAAAGAACGGCCTGAAGGAAGCCGGGGAGATAGCTGTTCTCAACGCAAACTATCTCGCACAGAAGCTCAAGGGAACCAGAGGCTATGCCCTACCCTACAAAGAGCTAAGGAAGCATGAGGTTGTCTTTTCAGCTGAGCCAATGAAGAAGGAAACAGGTGTGAGTGCCCTTGATGTTGCCAAGCGCCTGCTCGACCACGGCCTCCATGCACCTACAATATACTTCCCGCTCATAGTCCATGAGGCTCTGATGATTGAGCCCACAGAGAGCGCCACAAAGGAGGAGCTGGACTATTATGTCGCAATCATGAAGAAGATAAGCGAAGAAGCCTACACTGAGCCTGGGAAAGTTAAGGAGGCGCCATACAACACAGCGGTCAGAAGGGTGGATGACGTCCTTGCGACCAAGAGACCGATAATAACCTGGAGGATGTATAAGAAGCTCAGAGAAAAGGGAGAAGTTGAATTCTGACATTTTCCTTTATTTTTGTCCGCTCCGCTCTTCTGGAACGTTCGTTCCACCAGGTTCCTAATATATGTAAGCTCCAACTTACATGTTGGTGGTGACATGGCTGAGGCTTTGAGAAAGGTTCACATAGACAGCCACAGAAATACTGTGGAGGAAACTGAGGTTCCCGTGAGAGGCTACCTACTCAGAAAAGGCCGTCTAATCGGAATATATGTAGATGAAGGCTTAATTCCTGTAGAGGAAGAACTTCCGGTGGATGCACACAGACATTTCTTAGAGGGAAAGGTTGAAGGTAGACTGATTATAAGGACAGCGAAGCACACCGAAGGAGAGATAATCGAGGTGCACCTTACGGAGGGTCATAAAAGCTGGCTTATCAGTGAGCTGATTGCAGAAGTGGTGGGCCCGGGGGGCTTTGAACCCCCGACCACGCGGTTATGAGCCGCGCGCTCTGACCAGGCTGAGCTACGGGCCCACTGATGGCGCCGCCGCCCCGACTTGAACGGGGGACCACCGGATTAACAGTCCGGCGCTCTACCAACTAAGCTACGGCGGCACGACCCAAGATAGGGAATGGGGAGTGGATTTATAAAGATTACGGTGGTGCGGCTTAAACCTTCAAAAGGCCTAATCTGCATCGAAAAGTTTATATATGCACTGACGGCTTTTTAAATCGGTGCCCCGGTAGCCTAGCCTGGCGGGGCGGCGGACTTGTAATCCGCAGGCCGCGGGTTCAAATCCCGCCCGGGGCTCCATACGATTAATGCATAGGTCAATGTCTATTTATGTACATCAATGTGGATTTTAAGGCCTGCAAGAGGTTCTTAAAGTTTTCGCAAGGATTATAAATCCCCTTTCATCACCTTCTACACGAAAAGCTTATATAGGAGAAGCCAAAGTTCGGAGGTAGTGATAATTATTCTAAAAAAGTTTGAGGGGGCAATTCTCGGTGGCGGCGAAAAAAGGATTTGATATATTTGCTCATCAATTAGTTCCCGAGCATAGGATATTGAGCGAAGAGGAGAAAGAGGAACTGCTCAAGAAGTACAAAATCAGAATTTCACAGCTTCCACAGATCAAGGCATCAGACCCTGCTGTCCTTGCTCTGGATGCAAAGCCTGGAGATGTTATTGAAATCAAGAGAAAAAGCCCTACAGCAGGTATTTACTACTATTACAGACTGGTTGTTGAGGATTGAATTTTGAGGTGAGATCATGAGAGGACCTACCGTTGTAGATGTTACTCCGGATGATTTGTGGGTTGTTATGGAGCATTACTGGAAGGAAAATGGACTGGTCAGGCAGCACCTTGATTCTTACAACGCTTTCATCGACTACGGCATGCAGGAAGTCATACACGAATATGGCGGACTGAAGCCAGATATCCCGAACTTTGAGGTCAAGTTTGGAAAGGTGCGTCTCGGTGAGCCTGAATTCCAGGAGGCACAGGGGCAGAAAAAACCCCTTTACCCTATGGACGCGAGGATAAGAAACCTCACGTATTCGGCACCGATTTACCTTGAGCTGATACCGGTTATTAATGGAATAGAACAGGAGCCCGTTGAAGTCAGGATAGGAGAGCTCCCTATAATGCTGAAGTCCAAGGCATGCAGGCTTTACGGCCTTAGCGACGAGGAACTCATTAGGCTGGGTGAAGATCCCAAGGATCCCGGAGGTTATTTCATCATTAACGGTTCTGAAAGGGTTATCGTTTCCATCGAAGATTTAGCGCCCAATAAGACTCTTGTTGAGCGGGATGAAAGGCAGAATAGGGTTCTCGCAAAGTGCTTCTCCTACAGGCACGGATACAGGGCCCTTATAATGGTCGAGAGAAGGAAAGACAGCCTTCTCTATGTGAACATCCCCAACGTTCCGAGACCTGTCAAGTTCGTCTATGTAATGCGTGCCCTCGGCCTGAAGAGCGATAAGGAGATAGTAGATGCAGTCAGCAATGACCCGAGGATACAGCAGGTTCTCTTTGACAACCTCGAAGATGCGAGCGACATAACCACACAGGAGGAGGCGCTGGACTACATCGGAAAGCTCGCCCTCCCTGGACAGCCGAAGGAGTACAGACTGAGGAGAGCCAACCACATCATAGACAACAACCTGCTGCCCCACATGGGTGTGAAGGAGGAGGACAGGATAAAGAAGGCATACTACCTCGGTATGATGACCCTGAAGGTTCTTGAGCTTTCACTCGGCATGAGGAGTGAGGACGACAAAGACCACTACGCCAACAAGAGGCTCAAGCTCGCCGGAGACCTCCTCAGAGACCTGTTCCGTGTTGCCTTCGGCCAGCTCGTAAAGGACATGCAGTACCAAATGACCAAGACATACCAGAGGAAGGGAGAAAAATACACCTTTGACAACGTCCAGCGCTTTGTGAGGAACTCCATAAGGCCCGATGTGCTGAGTGAGAGAATCGAGCACGCGCTGGCAACAGGTGCATGGCCGGGCGGGAGAACCGGTGTGAGTCAGCTTCTCGACAGAACCAACTACATGTCAACCCTCTCACATCTCAGGCGCGTTACATCGCCGCTCAGCAGGGATCAGCCGCACTTCGAGGCGCGTGATTTGCACGGAACCCACTGGGGCAGGATCTGCCCGACGGAAACGCCGGAAGGCCCGAACTGTGGTCTCGTTAAGAACCTCTCCCTAATGGCCCAGATAACAACAGCAATTCCTGAGGAGGAGGTTAAGGAATATTTGAGAAAGCTCGGGGTTGTACCAATTGAAGAGAGAAGGCCAAGTCCGGAACTCTGGAGGGTCTATCTAAATGGTGTTCTGATGGGAACGGTGGAAGATGGAGAAAAGCTCGCCGAAAGGATACGCACGGACAGAAGGAAGGCCAGAATAAGCGATGTCATAAACGTAGCTCTTCACACAGAAAAGGACATCAGAGAAATCTACGTCAACAGCGACGACGGCCGTGTTAGAAGGCCGCTTATAATAGTTGAGAACGGTGTTCCAAAGCTAACGAGGGAGCACGTTGAAGGCATCAAGAGGGGAACGCTAACATGGAGCGAGCTCGTGAAGATGGGCATCATTGAGTATCTCGACGCCGAGGAGGAGGAGAATGCATACGTTGCAACCTGGCCGTGGGAGGTTACAGAGGAGCACACTCACCTTGAGCTGATGCCAGCAGCGATACTTGGAATTCCAGCTTCGCTTGTTCCCTATCCAGAGCACAATGCCGCACCAAGAAACACCTACGGCGCGGGCATGGCCAAGCAGAGCCTCGGTCTTGGATGGGCAAACTTCCGCATAAGGGTCGACACGCGCGGTCATCTGATGCACTACCCGCAGGTTCCTCTCGTCAACTCACGCATAATGAAGGCTGTCGGTTTTGAGGAGAGGCCCGCAGGCCAGAACTTTGTGGTTGCTGTTCTGAGCTACCACGGCTACAACATGGAGGATGCTGTGATAATAAACAAGGCCTCAATAGAGAGGGGCCTAGGAAGGAGCACGTTCTTCAGGACTTATGAAGCCGAGGAAAAGCGCTATCTCGGCGGTCAGACGGATCGCTTTGAAAAGCCGGATTCAACCGTTAGAGGATATCTCGGAGAGAAGTATTACCGCCATCTCGACGAGGACGGCATAATATTCCCTGAGTCAAAGGTTGAGGGGAAGGATGTTCTCGTCGGAAGAACTTCACCCCCGAGGTTCCTTGAAGAGCAGAGCGGTCTGGGAGGGATAATCCTTCAGGAGAGAAGGGAAACCAGTGTCGCTGTCAGGCCGAGTGAGAAGGGAATAGTGGATAAGGTCATCCTCACGGAAACAGGGGATGGAACAAAGCTTGTCAAGGTTACCGTGCGCGATCTGAGAATTCCTGAATTCGGTGATAAGTTTGCCTCAAGGCATGGCCAGAAGGGTGTTATCGGGTTGATAGTGCCACAGGAAGACATGCCGTGGACTGAGAACGGAATCGTCCCGGATTTAATAGTCAACCCCCACGGTATTCCATCGAGAATGACCGTTGGACAGCTCATTGAGGCCATCGGCGGGAAGGTTGCCGCACTTAAAGGAAGGAGAGTGGATGGAACCGCATTTATAGGTGAACCTGAAGAGAAGCTCAGGAAGGAGCTTGAGGAGCTCGGCTTCAGGCACAACGGAAGGGAGGTCATGTATGACGGCATAACGGGCAGGAGGCTTGAGGCTGATATATTCGTGGGCATCATATACTACCAGCGCCTGCACCATATGGTTGCCGACAAGATGCACGCGAGGAGCAGGGGTCCGGTTCAGGTTCTGACAAAGCAGCCGACCGAGGGAAGGGCAAGAGAAGGAGGTTTGAGGTTCGGTGAGATGGAGCGTGACGTCCTCATCGGGCACGGGGCGGCGATGCTCCTTATTGAGCGTCTTCTTGAAGAGAGCGACAAAACAGAGGTCTGGGTCTGTGAGAACTGCGGACACATAGCGGTGGAGGACAAGAGAAGAGGACAACTCTACTGTCCGGTATGCGGTGAAACAGAGCGTATAAGCAAGGTAGAAATGAGCTACGCATTTAAACTCCTTCTTGATGAGTTGCAGGCCATGGTAATAAGACCCTCACTTAAATTGAAGGATAGGGTGTGAGAGCCATGCAGTCAATGAAAAAGGTTATCGGGAGTATTGAGTTCGGCATACTTTCACCTCAGGAAATCAGGAAGATGAGTGCGGCAGAAATTACGGTTCCGGATACATACGATGATGACGGTTATCCAATTGAAGGCGGGCTGATGGACAAGAGGCTTGGAGTCATAGACCCGGGATTGAGGTGCGAAACCTGCGGGGCCAGGGTTGGAGACTGTCCGGGTCATTTTGGACATATAGAGCTAGCCCGTCCAGTCATCCACGTCGGATTTGCAAAAACAATCCATCGCATCCTTGAGAGCACATGCAGAGAATGCGGCAGGATAAAGCTAACGGATGAAGAAATCCACGACTACATGCGCAGGTTTGAAGTCATGGGCGACAGGAAAAAAGCGAAGGACAGACTCATCAAGGAGATACACAAGAAAGCAAAGGAGAGAATGGTGTGCCCGCACTGCGGGGCAGCGCAGTTCCCGCTCAAGTTTGAGAGACCCACGATATACTGGGAAATCAGAAAAGACGAGGAAGGCAATGAGTACAAGCACAGGATGATGCCCAGCGAAATCAGGGACAGGTTTGAGAAGATTCCGGATAAAGATTTGCATCTTCTCGGGCTGCATCCGGACAATGCAAGACCTGAATGGATGATTCTGACAGTTCTGCCGGTTCCACCCGTCACAATGAGACCTTCTATCACACTGGAGAGCGGCATCCGCGCCGAAGACGACCTTACACACAAGCTCGTGGATATAATCCGTATCAACAACAGACTCAAATCCAACATCGAAGCCGGTGCGCCGCAGCTCATCATAGAAGACCTCTGGGATCTACTTCAGTATCATGTAACGACATACATCAACAACGAGACCTCTGGAATTCCACCCGCAAAGCACAAGAGCGGGAGGCCGCTCAAGACGCTCTCCCAGCGTCTGAAAGGTAAGGAAGGAAGATTCAGAGGAAACCTAAGCGGAAAGCGCGTCAACTTCTCTGCAAGAACCGTCATCAGCCCCGATCCCATGCTCAGCATAAACGAGGTAGGAGTTCCAATAGCGGTCGCCATGGAGCTCACCGTCCCGGAGAAGGTCACCGAGTTCAACCTTGAAAAGCTCAGAAAGATGGTTCTCAACGGGCCGGAGAAGTATCCGGGGGCAAACTACGTTATTGATCCCGAAGGCAGAAGGATAAGACTGATGGAGAACAACCGCGAGAACGTTGCCGAGATGCTTGATATAGGATGGACGGTTGAGAGGCACCTGCTTGACGGCGATATAGTTCTCTTCAACAGACAGCCCTCACTCCACCGCATGAGCATAATGGCCCACCATGTGAGGGTCATGCCCTACAAGACTTTCAGGCTTAACCTTTCTGTATGTCCTCCCTACAACGCTGATTTCGACGGTGATGAGATGAACCTCCACGTGCCTCAGACAGAGGAGGCTCAGGCAGAGGCGAGAATCCTCATGGAGGTTCAGAACCACATCATCTCGCCGCGCTACGGAGGCCCGCTCATAGGAGGAATTCAAGATCACATCTCAGGCGGCTATCTGCTAACGAGGGAAGGAGCATACTTCACCAGGCTTGAGGTCGAGCAGATGCTCATGTTTGCGGGTGTTGATATTGAAAAACTTCCAGAACCAGACAAAATCGAAAACGGGGTTGAATACTGGAGCGGGAAGACCGTGTTCTCGCTGATACTCCCCGAGAACCTCAACATCTGGTACAGAAACAAGCTCTGCGACGACCCCAGCAAGTGCGAGCCCCTTGAGAAGCTCATTGAAGAGAAGCTCGTTCCTGACCCTGAGGAAGTCAGAAAGCTCGCCTACGATGGCTTTGTATACATCCAGAATGGGAAGCTACTGAGCGGTGCCATAGACAAGAAGGCCTACGGCAGGGAGGACGGGAGGATTCTCGATTTAATAGTGAAAGAATACGGAGCAGAGAGAGCCAGGCAGTTCCTTGATCAGGTAACGAAGCTTGCAATATGGGTTATAACCCACAAGGGCTTTACAACGGCTATAGACGATGAAGACCTGCCCGACGAGGCAATAGACCGGATTAGGGAGATTATCAGAGAGGCAGAGGAGAAGGTCGACAGGCTGATTGAAGCCTATGAGAGGGGAGAGCTTGAGCCGCTGCCGGGTAAAACACTGGAGGAGACGCTTGAGAGCAAGATTATGGCCGTCCTTGCAGAGGCGAGAGACAACGCAGGTAAGGTTGCCGAGAGATACCTCGGTATGACCAATCATGCTGTTATAATGGCCAAGACAGGGGCGAGGGGTAAGATACTCAACATAACCCAGATGGCGGCAATGCTCGGCCAGCAGTCGATCAGAGGAAAGCGCCTCTACCGCGGCTACCGCGGAAGGGTTCTCAGCCACTTCAAGCCGAACGATCTCGGTGCAAGGGCCAAGGGATTTGTCGTCAACTCCTACAAGAGCGGGCTGACGCCGCAGGAATACTTCTTCCATGCAATGGGTGGAAGGGAAGGTCTCGTCGATACAGCAGTCAGAACTGCCCAGAGCGGTTACATGCAGCGCCGTCTGATAAACGCCCTTCAGGATTTAAAGGTCGACTATGACGGAACGGTCAGAGACCCGACAGGAATCATCATTCAGTTCAGATACGGTGAGGATGGCATAGATCCAATGAAAAGCTGGAGCGGGAAGACGATAGATGTAGACAGGGTTATTGTGAGAACCCTGCTGAAGCTCAGAGAGGAGGGGTGATTTAAATGGTTTCAAACACCACAATAAAATCTCTCGTTGATAAGTCCATCCTTCCGGACAACGTTAAGGAGGAGCTCTATGGCAAGCTCATCGAATACAACAAGAAATACAAACTCAAGAAGAAGGAAGTGCAGGCAATAATTGAGGAGGCTGAAAAAGAGTATGAAAATGCCCTCATTGAACCAGGAGAGGCCGTTGGAACAGTCGCCGCCCAGTCTATGGGCGAGCCCTCAACCCAGATGACGCTCAACACCTTCCACTACGCTGGTGTCGCCGAGATCAACGTCACCCTAGGTCTGCCGAGAATCATTGAGATTGTTGATGCGAGAAAGAACCCCTCAACACCCATAATGACGGTTTATCTTGACGAGGAGCACCGCTACGACAGGGAAAAGGCCCTTGAGGTTGCGAGAAAGATAGAGGGAACGACCATAGAAAACCTTGCTCAGAGCATGACAATTGATATCCTCAACTTTGAGTTTATAATTGACATTGACCCTGAGAGGCTTGAGAAGAGCGACCTGGATATGGAGAGAATCAAGAAGAAGCTTGAGGGCTCATTTAAGAGCGCTGAATTTGATGTCGATGGATACACGCTGATAATGAGACCCAAGAAGGCCCAGAAGATAGCTGATCTCAGAAGGCTTGCCGAAAAAGTTAAAAAGCATCGTCTGAAGGGTCTTTCGGGCGTGGGGAAGACAATTATCAGGAAGGAAGGCGAGGAATACGTTATATACACGGAGGGCTCGAACTTCAAGCAGGTTCTCAAAGTTCCCGGTATTGATCCCACGAGGACGAGAACCAACAACATCCACGAGATTGCAGAGGTGCTCGGAATCGAGGCAGCGAGGAATGCGATAGTTGAGGAAATAGTTAATACGATGCGGGAGCAGGGTCTTGAGGTGGACGTCAGGCATATCATGCTCGTCGCCGATATGATGACCCTCGATGGAGTTATAAGACCGATTGGAAGGCACGGCGTGGTTGGAGAAAAGGCCAGCGTGCTTGCAAGAGCAGCTTTCGAAATCACAACTCAGCATCTGTTTGAAGCTGCCGAGAGGGGAGAGGTTGATCCCCTTAACGGTGTCGTTGAGAACGTGCTAATCGGCCAGCCCGTCCCTGTCGGAACGGGTATGGTTAAACTGACGATGAAACTACCACTAAAACCAAGGGAGGTGTGATTGATGGATTTAGCGTTCGAACTTAGAAAGGTGCTTGAAACTGGGAAGGTTGTCATCGGCTCAAAGAGAACCCTTGAGCTTTCCAGGGTCGGAGGAGCCAAGCTCATTATCATAGCCAAAAACGCACCGAAGGAGCTCAGGGAGGATATAGACTACTACGCCAAGCTCAGCAACATTCCCGTTTATGAATTCAACGGAACCAGCGTCGAGCTTGGAACGCTCCTTGGAAAACCCTTTGTCGTTGCTTCACTGGCCATAGTTGATCCGGGAGAGAGCAACATCTTAGCCCTTGCTGGAGGTAAGGGATAATGCCGCTCAAGCTCAACACTGATCAGATCAAGTATATAGCCCTCTTCGAGAGCATGACCGGAGCTACAGTGCTGGACTGCCTCATAGACAGTCCGAGGAACAGGCTCATCTATGTCATCAAGAAGGGAGAGATGGGGCTGGCGCTCGGCAAGAGAGGGGCCAACGTCAAAAGGGTTCAGGGAATGCTGGGGAAGGAGATTGAGCTCATAGAGCACTCAGAAAACGCTGAGGAATTCCTCAGGAACATTTATAAAACGATGGGAGTAAAGGTTAAAAAAGTCCATATCACTGAGAAGAAAGATGGGAAGAAAGTTGCCCTCCTTGACATAAACCAGAGGGAGAAGCCGAGGGCGATCGGCAGAGGAGGGCAGAACATAAGCCTCGTGAAGGAGCTTATGGAGAGGCATCACGGGATACAAGATGTGATTATAATTTGAGGTGATGATCATGGCTGGTAAAAAGGCCCCGAACGGTGAATTCGCTGGAAGAAAGCTCAGGCTTAAGAGGCAAAAGTTCAGATGGAGCGACGTCAGGTATAAGAGGAGAGTCCTCAGGCTTAAGGAGAAGAGCGATCCGCTTGAGGGAGCACCGCAGGCGAAGGGAATCGTCCTTGAGAAGATTGCTGTTGAGGCAAAGCAGCCGAACTCTGGGATGAGAAAGGCTGTGAGGGTTCAGCTCATCAAGAACGGAAGGGTTGTAACAGCCTTCACTCCGGGTGACGGAGCAATAAACCACATTGACGAGCACGATGAGGTCATCATAGAGGGAATCGGCGGTCCAAAGGGCGGTTCTGTCGGTGATATCCCGGGAATCAGATACAAGGTCGTCAAGGTCAACAGGGTTTCCCTCAAGGAGCTTGTCAAGGGAAGGAAGGAGAAGCCGAGGAGGTGAAAGGAATGGCAAAGAGCTTGCAGGAGAGATTCTATCAGCCCAAAGAGCTTAAGGTCTTCGGAAGATGGAGCGTTGAGGATGTCGTCGTTGAAGACCCCTCACTCAGGCCCTACATCAGTCTGGAGCCAAGGATTCTGCCCCACACACACGGAAGACACGCCAAAAAGGCCTTTGGAAAGGCTCAGGTCCACATAGTCGAGAGGCTCATCAACAAGGTTATGAGGAGCGGTGCTTCAAGCTACAAGGTCGGCGGCCACTTCATGAGGAGAGAGCAGCGCTCATTAATGAGCAAGAAGATAAAGGCCTACGAGGTCGTCAAGGAAGCCTTTGCAATAATAGAGAGGAGAACCAAGAGGAACCCCATCCAGATTCTCATAAAGGCCATAGAAAACTCCGCCCCGAGGGAGGACACGACAACCATCGCCTTTGGAGGCATCAGATACCACATGGCCGTTGATATTGCCCCCATGAGGAGGCTCGATGTCGCCCTCAGGAACATAGCCCTCGGTGCTTCAGCCAAGTGCTACAAGAACAAGACGAGCTATGCTCAGGCTCTCGCTGAGGAGATAATAGCAGCAGCCAACAGAGACCCGAAGAGCTTCGCCTACAGCAAGAAGGAAGAAATAGAAAGAATTGCACAGTCCTCACGCTGAGGACTGCCCTCTGTTCTCCTGTTTTATCATGCAACATCAGTGAGTTAGGGCTTTCCCCAGCCACTTTGCCAGTGCGACTATCGTCAGTATGGGCGGCATCCCGGGAGCTTTTGGAAGAACGCTCGCGTCGCACACATGAAGATGCCGCACCTTTGTCTCCAGATAGCCATCCACGACGGTTCCTATGGTGGCCGTGCCGCCAACATGGGCTCCCTGGGGCTTTGAAACCACGAAAGAGTTCTGCCCGGCTCCCATGTTGGCGAGTATCTCCTTCGCAATTTCCACACCATCATCTATCCTCTTCTGATCCTCCCGGGTTACGGCCTTTGAAATGCTGCCGTCGGGGTGCACCTCACCGGATGCATCATCAGCGGTCTTCACCATGATTCCCACGAGCTTATCAGTTGGCATCATAAACCCCTTTCGCCCTGCCTCCATGAATCTGACGGTTCTGTTGGCATTGATGTGGGGCGAGAGTATGAAGCCTCTATCATGGAATTCGCGGTCAACGAGCGCCATTGGCGGCTCCCTCACCTGATTCATGCCATCCATCCTTCCGTAAACATTTACAAATATATCCACAAACAGGTTCTTCCCAGCACACTGCAAGCCGGAATTCTGGAGAATCACGGGGGTTGCAAGTGCTCCTGCAGCCAGTATGACATTCTCGGCCTCTATCTCAACGTATCCCCGCTTTCCCTGTCCTCTGATACCACCCGCCTTCATGTCCCTGACCACAACCTCATGAACCTCTGTTTCATAGAGCACTTCCGCCCCGTATGAGACGGCATCGTTAAGATAGTCGAGGGCCGTCCACTTTGCAACCTGAGGACAGCCGAATGTACAGCAGCCGCACCTAACGCATTTTGAAAAATCGAGGAATTTGGGCATCGGCTCCATGGTATAACCCAGATCAGCAGAAGCCTCCAGCATTCTGAGGGATGCCTCCGAAAGCATGCTCCTAGGCGTTGGGGCGATTTTCATCTCGTTCTCTGCCTCCCTGAATTCACTTTCCAGATCTATCCCAAGGTCTTTAAATTCATCCTGAAGGCAGCGGGTGCCGTTGGCGCATGAAACCACCGTTGAGCCTCCGGCCATGATGGTTCTCCAAAGGATGACACCTTCTTTGGAAGTCCTCGGGGTTTTGTAGCCTGTTGTCTCAAAATACCTGAGGGAGTCCCTGAAAGTCCCCACATGCTCTTCGCGTTTTCCAGCTTCCACGATTAGAACATCTCTGCCCGCCATACTCAGCTCTCTCGCCACAGTGGCTCCACCGGCCCCAGAACCAACAACCAGATACTCGCAGTCTTTTTTCATGCAAACCCGCTCCAGGCTGAAATTGATTGAAGAAGAGTTATTTCCGGTTTACAGTATGCACTCAAACTATATATGATTTTGGATTCATATCTGAGCCGGCTGGGTTTCAGATCACAATTTACGTGACACGGTTTATTAACTCCAGCTTTTAAGATATAATTGGGAAGATGAAAGCGTCCTCTTTATCCTTTTATCAAACTCCTCCCCACCATATTCCCCGGCTTCTCAATCCTAAAGAAATCCAGAACAGTCGGCGCTATGTCCATCAGGCTCGCTTCTTCGAGATCAACGTCTCCAAATCCCCACAGGACGAGCGGGACCTTAACAACCTGCTCATTTATCGAGCCGTGCATGCCTCTAACCCAGTGGCTCACACCTTTAATCCCCTTGCACATCCTGTGGGAGCAGAACCAGTAGCCGGGCTTCGCTGAAACTATCAGCTCGCCGCTGTGAGGGGTGTTCAGATGGGGGAGATCCTCACGGAAAAAGACATGTCTTACACCGGGTGCTTTTCTCAGAACCTCATACGCTTCCTCGCTCTGGTTCGGGTCTTTCAGATAAACATGGACGCCGCCGCCAGAGGAAATCCTGAGGACTTCAATCCCGTATTTTCTCAGATACGTCTTCAGATTCACCCATGTATGAACCTCCTCCTGCCCGTGATCAGCGAAGATTATGAAGGCATACTCCTCCTTCAGCCTCTCCCACAGCTTCTCAAGCATTGCATCCACGGTTTCAACAGCTTTAAGGGCGCCTTCACTCAGAGGGCCATGATCGTGCTGCATGCCGTCAATCGAGGCAAAATGAACCAGTAAAAGCTCAGGCCTGCACTCCTCGTAGAGATACAGCGCAGACTGCCCGACCCATATGTCCTTACGCCAGTCCCTTCCGTGCTGGCGGTAGAGCTTGTCATCGCTGAAGAAGGGAGGAAAGATTCTGACATTCGTTCCGCTGAAGGGGGGCATCGTATAGCCCGAGACGCTCGCACTCCCCACTCCTCTGGAGCGGAGGATATCAACAATGGTTGGGGCCTTTATTACCCTGTGGGGATTGAAAGCAACCTCATAATCATAGAAATTGATCTTCTTGTCTGCCAGACGGTCATAGTAGCCGTTTTCAACCACGCCGTGCTCCCCGGGATAAACCCCTGTCATAACGCTGGTATGAACAAGGTCGGTGAGCGTGGGGAATATAGAATCAACCACAGCAAAAGCTCCCTCATCGATGAGGGAACTCAGAAAGGGCATGTGCCCGAGGTTGTAAACTCCACAGCCGTCGAGGCTTATCAGAGCGAGCTTTTTTTGCATAATGGAAGTTTAAGCGACACTATTAAAAAGTTAATGCAGCTCTGAAGAGAGCCCCAAAAACTCATCAAGAGTTTTCTGCTTTCTGAGCTTCAGAAGCCAGCTTTTCTCAAGATAGCGCTCAAAGGGATGCTCAAGGAACCGCCTTATGAAATTCAGCGCCTCCTCAAGGGTGCTAAATCTTCCGAGTGGATTCTCCATCGCCTTCTTCACCCCGAGGCGAATCTGCCACACCCCTACAGGGGCATAATATTTTGGCGTTACCTCCCTGAACACGAGCACCCTTGCACTCCTCCTCCGCGCCCGCAGATGCTCAAGGACGCTTAAACGTGCGGCATAATAGGCACCGGTCGTTTGAACAGCGTAGCCCTTAATTCCACGGAAGTCCTCGTAGTCGTGGATGACCTGCGGCTCCCCGCTCCCGAAGAGAGACCCTTTAAGCCAGACCTCAAGAAGCTCAAATGCATAGCTTTCGGGCATTAAAACCACCGCATAGCGGTTGCCCAGAAACTCATGGAAATAGACCTCATAATCGTTGATTTCAGGATATTCCAGTATCTCCTTCCTCAGCTTCTTGCCTATCGTATCCTGAACCGCGGTGATGCTCCATCTTGTCGGGACAAGCTTCCTGTTAATGCCTAAAAGTCCGGCAGAGAGCAGCCTTATGATGTAGTACTCATCAAAGCCCCAGTTGTAGAGCCTCATTATGGCCTGCTCGGCCTTCAGTTCATCGCTGACAACATAGTCCGTCCTGCGCGGTATCTTTGGATTTTCAGCCAGCTCGAAGTCGAGGAGCTCCGCCTTCGGCCCCACGGGTGGAGCAAATTCACTCGGAAGAATCTTCAGAACCGGCTTTCTCTTGAGGAGAATCTCGCTGTCGACCGGCCTGACCGACATCGCCAGCTCCTGAACCTCGCCCAGTATTTTTCCACTCCTCCTGATGCGCACATCAGCTTTTGTTTCTCCCATAACGAGCAGTGAGCGGTAGTAGAGGATGTCCTTTATGCTCTTATCTCCCCATTTGAGGGGGCTGTCAAGCTTCGAGGTATCCCCTTCAACAGGAGGAACCAGCGGGCCGATTCTGACCTTAGGGTAGCCGTATTCCCCCACAAAGATGCTCGGCGGAGAAGAGCCGAAAATTTCTCTCCTGTTGAGTTTTGACTCGATGCTCTTGGCTACCCTGAACCTCTCAAGTATAGGGCAGGTGGGCCTGCCACAGAGGAGTTTTCTTCCCTTGCAGACTGCACAGAGTTTTGAGTTGAAAAGCTCCATCACTGTCCATTTGGAAAGGGAAGTATTTATAAGTTGTCTCCGCAAGATTTAAATACCCATCTCCGCTCATAATAAACTGCCAAGTGCCGCGGTAGCCTAGCCTGGTAGGGCGCCGGCCTGCTAAGCCGGTGGGCGTGGTCCCTCAGGGGTTCAAATCCCCTCCGCGGCGCCATTAATTCTTGGCTGTAATGCCGGGATAGCCTAGAGGTGAGGCGGTGGACTGCAGATCCGCTTTACGGGGGTTCGAATCCCCCTCCCGGCTCCATAACGAAAGACAAGAGGGCTCCGCCCCACAAACCCTGTTTTTCTCTTAAACCTCCGGGGGGCTAACGCCCCCACGCCCCCTTACAGCCCTTGCTTGCGCAAAGCGCCGCTTTCACTATCGTTCAAGTGTCCTTACGGATGGCGGAAAATGAGGTGCCTCTTCTATAAGGTTCAAGTTCTGGAAGGGGTTTTTACTCATCTACTCCTTTGGTGAGGGTTTCACTGCCCAAAGGCGCCCGTTGGGCACCGATAATGAAGTTGAAACCTTTTTGGAGATCAATTTAGGATTGAACCCCCTTGAAACTTGCTTATTGGGCAGGGCACTACTGACCTTTTGCTCTTTGAGGATAAGGATACTCTTTGGTCAAACTTTGCTCTGCAAAGTTTGTTCGCCTTCGCGACGTTGAAGCGAAGCTTCAACGCACGGGACGACAGTCCCGTTGAGTTTGATCAAGGTTCGTGGTTCTTTTTGACAGTGCCAAAATGTATTTTGGATTCCTTTTTACAAGCTGTTTTGAGTTTGAATTCTCCCATTACTGCATAGCATTTTTTCAATGGAACCCCTCTCAACTGGCAATTTAAGAAGAACCACAAACTTGATGAAACTTTGCCCAGCAAAGTTTTCTAGCCTCAAGGATGTGCTCCCATACCGATGGCGAGAATTTATAAACTCACGACAAATATGCCTTTCGGTGGTGGGTATGATCAGGGTGAAGGTGCTCGGCAGGGGAATAGAGAAGGAGATGGAGTGGAAGAAGGGCATGAAGGTCGCCGATGTCCTCCGCGAGATGGGCTTCAACACGGAGAGCGCGATAGCCAAGCTCAACGGCAGAGTTGCCCTTGAGGACGAGAACGTGAAGGATGGAGACTACGTTGAGGTCATCCCGGTAGTTTCAGGAGGTTAAATACTCAAAACATTAAAAAAGAGTGGAGAATCACTCAGCGAGTCTCTTCCTCATGAAGGCCTCGAAGCTGTCCATGGCTTCCTCAAGCACATCAACAGGTGGCAGGAAAACAGCTCTGAAGTGCCATTCACCGGCGTAGCCGAAGCCGGAGCCGTGGACGAACAGCACGTGGGCCTCGTGAAGGGCGTCAAGAACAAACTCCTTATCATTCTTCCATTTAGAGCGCTCCTCTATCCTGGGGAAGATGTAGAAGGCTCCCTGAGGCTTGGTGGTGCTTATTCCCGGAATCTCGGTGAGACGCTTGTAGATGTAGTCTCTCCTCTCCTTCAGCTTGGCCATGTACTCGTCAAGATAATCCATCGGACCGGTGAGGCCAGCTATTGCCGCGAACTGTGCCGGAGTGCTTGGACAGAGCCTTATCCTCGCCATTTTGTCTATGGCTTCTTTCACCTCGGCAAGCTTGTCCTCGGGGTCAACATAGTAGAAATAGCCCAGACGCCACCCCGTAGCAAAATAGACCTTGGACATGCCGTTCATGACTATAACAGGAACGTCCTTGGTGAGTGAGCCAGGAGAGACGTGCCTGCCCTCATATGTCATGAGGTCATATATTTCATCGCTTATTACAGGAAGGTCGTATTCCCCTGCAAGGTCGAGGATTTCTTTAATGGTCTTTTCCTCGTAGAGGGCTCCGGTTGGGTTATTCGGATTTATAACTGCTATGGCCTTTGTTTTTTCATTTATCTTCTTCCTCATGTCGTCAATGTCCGGCTGCCAGCCATTTTCCTCAACGGTGAGATACTCGTTCGGAAGGCCGCTGTAGAACTTGACCAGGCCGGTGTAGGGCGGATAGCTGGGGCTCGGGACGAGAATATTGTCCCCCGGATTCAGAAGAGCTCCGAATATGAGCTGGAGTGCCTCTGTAACAGCAGCGGTAACGCGCACATCTTCAGGGGTTATATCAACACCGTTCTTCCTCTTTTCACGCTGAACTACGGCATCTCTAAGCTCTGGAAGGCCCTCGCTCGGCCCGTAGTAGTTGTGGCCATCATGTATCGCTTTGCAGTATGCATCCTTCATGTGCTTCGGCGGCTGGAAGTCAAACTTCCCGGGATCACCAATGTTGAGTCTGATGACCTTTATCCCCTTCTTTTCAAGCTCCCTTGCGGGGAGGACAACATCCCTGATGGCATACTCAATACCCATTGCCCTTTCAGATGCATGAATCATGTGAATCACCATTGAGAATTTGATTAGTCATGCCTAAAAAGTTATCCTTTAATAATTAAACTTAAAAGGTCGAGGAGAAAACAAGCATCAGGCGATGACGATTAGCAAGCAAACTGAAAGCTCACGAATGATGACGTGAACACCCTCCGAGCCTACTCCCAGTAAGCCAAGCCAATATATCTGTCCGCACCTCCATAGTAGAGGTAAGTCCTCCCCTCGTGTTCCACAAGGCCCTCAATGAAAACGACGTTGTCAACCCATCCGTGGATTTCCCATTCATAGGTGGGCTCCAAAATGGGTTTTTTGCTCCTCGCTATAAGCTTTGTCGGGTCTTCACTGTCAAAGACCGCTATGCCGGCTTTGTATTTTCTAATACCTCCCTCCATCCCTGCGCTGTTGTAGATGAGCACTATCCCAAAGTCCGTCATTATTGCTGGCGGCCCGGGTTCGACGAGGATGCTGTCAAAATACCCCTCCCTTGGCTTTAAAACTGGCTCCTCTATGTACTCCCAGTGGAGCAAATCCTTTGAGTGAGCGAGCCATATGTTTGAGTCCCCGAAATACATTATATATTCCCCTTTGAACTCCCCCTCTTTCATCTTTAACGGAAGAATTGCCCCGCTCTTTGTCCAATTGTTGGTCTGGGGGAACTCCTCAAAAACAGGCCCGTGCTTCTTCCATGTAACCAGGTTTTTTGATGTCGCCAGACACAGCTTTGCGAGATTGCCGTCGTAACCGGTGTAGGTCATATAGTAGGTGCTTCCTACCTTGACAATCCTCGGGTCTTCAACACCTCTCTTTTCATATCCATACTCCGGCTCAACCACCGGCTCAGGGTGCCTCAAAAATTCCACTCCGTCCCTGCTCAGGGCAAGGCCGAGTCTCCCTGTTATGTTATCGTCTTTGCTTTCTGCCCTGTAGAGCATCACGATTGTGTTCCTCTCCTTTATCAGTGCGGCGTTGTATATATTCCTCGAATCAAAGCCCTCATCTGAGGGGGACAAAATTGGAAAGGACAGCTTTTTAAGGGGAGGTGCCAGCACCTCTCCCCCGTGGATGTCAAGCTTCAGCAATATATCAGACCTCCAAGACAACTGTTTCTCCGGATTTTACTTCAGCCACTCCGTTGGAGGTTCTAATTTTAAATCTTTCGCCTTCAATAACTCTAACTACAACTCTACCCTTCCCTATCTTTAGGTCCACCAGATTGCCCCTGAAGCGGAACCTGAGCTCCACCTCCTTCCATTCGGGAGGAAGATTCGGCCGGATTTCGAGGGTGTCATCCTTTATATCAACCCCGCAGAAACCCCTGAAGAGTATCTGCCAGACCCCTCCCGCGGTCGCCAGATGGAATCCATCCCTCGTGTTTCCGTAGAGGTTGTGCAGGTCGATATATGCGCACTTCATGAAGTAGTCGTAGGCTATGTCCATGTAGCCGAGCCATGATGCCGTTATGGCGTAGGCGGGCATGGAAAGAGATGACGCATGGGTAGTTCTGGGAAGGTAGTAGTCGAAGTTCTTTCTAATGTCCTCCATGTTGAACTGTTCCTTCAGCAGATACTGGAGTGCCACAACATCTGCCTGCTTCACGAGCCTCGTCTTTCCTATGTTCTCCCTGATCTCCGGCGGGAGCCTCTCTTCTCCAAGGCCGTATGGATCCACTGTGTAGTCAAGCAGCTCGAAATATCCCTCAAACTCCTCCCAAACCCCGTTCTCCTGCCTGGGGATGTAGATGCTTTCGGCGATTTCCTTCCATTTCTCAACTTCTTCCCCGGTTATCCCAAGCTTCGCCGCTATGTGACCCCACTCTTCATTTTCTCTGGAGAGCTCGAAATATCTGGCCGCGAGGAGAAGGTTGTACCTCGCCATCAAATTCGTGAAGAAGCTGTTGTTGACGTGCTCGTGATACTCGTCCGGACCGATGACTCTTTTGATCACATAACCCTTTCCTTCCTCGTATTTCACCCTGCTTGCCCAGAAGCGAGCCGTCTCAAAGATAATCTCAAGCCCGTATCTCGACATGAACTCGGAATCTCCCGTGAATTTATGGTAGAGCTCCACGGCATAGGCTATATCCGCAGTTATGTGGTGCTCTTCCTCACCAGTGTAGATCCTCATGATTTTCTCTCCCCTGATGTCGACGGGAATCGCTGAAGGTGTGGCCTCACGACCGTCATCCGCCGATTCCCATGGGAACTGGGCACCGTTATAGCCGTTTGCCCTTGCATTTTCTCTCGCAGCATCGAGGTTGTTGTAGCGGTAGATCAGCATCTCCCTCGCCTTCTCAGGAAAGACCGCCATAAAGAAGGGCAGAGCATAGATCTCGGTATCCCAGAAAACGTGTCCTCGGTATCCAAAACCGTGGATGCCCCTGGCCGTTAGCGAAATCCTGCTGTCAATCGGCATGCACTGCATCAGGTGAAAGAGACTGAACAGCAGTCCCTTTTCGGCTTCCTCGTCCCCTTCGATTCTGACTCCCGCAACCTCCCAGAGTTCCTTCCAGTAATCCCTGTGCTCTCTGTAGAGTGCCTCAAAGCCAGCAGTCTTGGCTTCCCTAAGATTTCTCAGGGCGCGCTCTTCCAGATCCTCGGCCGGAACAGACTCCACCACAGCGTACTTGACGAACTCGTACTCCTTTCCAGCTTCAACGTCCAGAGTTAAGACCTCGGCTACGCCGTCCGTATTTTTAAAGGCAAATCTCTCATGCTCCAAACCCGTCACTAGAGAGCTTGCGATTCCAATCCTGTATCTGCCGTCTATCGTTTCGGCCTCAGCATACACCGCATCCTCGAGGATGCTATACTTCCTGACCCTGTAGTGCTTTGCCATTACCTCCTCACGATAGAGGGGATTCATGGTGTCCGTTTTAATTGGAGAAATCACGGTGAGAGTGCCGGAGCGGCCCGGCTTTACCTTGAACCTGAGAACGACCAGACTCTTCCTCCTGCCGTGGACCATCCGCAGGCTTTCATACCCCAGCACTCCCCCCTGCTGCAGCTCAACCTCAACATCTGTTCTGAGGATTCCGTCCTCAATATCCAGCTCCCGCTCGTACTTTCTCAGTCCGCCGGTGCCTATGCCCACAGGCTCCCCGTTAAGGAAAATCTGTATACCAATAACACGCGGGGCATTCACAATCTCACGGTAGAAATAAGGGGCGTAATCATAAACACCGGCTATCGTGGTCCCGTAGAGGCTCGGCTCAAGCTCGATCTCCCCGCGTATGCCGAGGTAGCCGTTTCCAAGGGTTAAAAGCGTTCCATAAAACGCCTCATCCTCCGGGCTGTATCTCCCGAAATTGAAGCGGTACTTCATTCGCTTACCCCCTTTGAGGCTGTTAGGGCCAGAATATCCTCCAGACAAAGCTCTTCAAAGTCTTTGAATTTCAAATCGGTGTCAAGCTCCGCCTCCCTCTCGTAGCCAAGCGTGAGCAGGCCAAGCTCCTTTGCGGCCTTTACTCCCGCGGGTGCATCCTCAACGACGATTACGGCAGTAGTATTGGGGAACCTTGATTTCAGCTCCTCAAGGGCCAGCCTGAAAACTTCCTTCTTCATCGGGGCTTTTCCGCTGACGTTTATATCAAACAGGGAAGCCAAGGGTACCTCACGAGTGCCCACCCTAACAGTTATCCTCTCCGCGAGTTTTGTGGCGTTTTTTGAGGCAGAAGCAAGGACGTGTCTGATTCCGGCGTTTCTGCTCTCAATCAGAAACCTTATTGCCCCATGGTTGACCCCGTATTCTCCTCTTTCAAACATCTCATTAACTAACCTGTTTTTGAAATCCGCGAATTCATGCAGCAGTTTCTTCTTCTGCTCCTCAGTTGTGGCTCCGAATTTCCTGTATATCCCCAGCAGCTCAAGGATGTTATTGGCCCCCTCATATCGCGGTTTTCCTGAAACATATTTAACGTAAAAATCGTGGTCAAAACCCTGAGCCCCGTAGTGTTCAGCCGCCCTCTTCCACGCCTCCTCATGGGGAGTGAAAACCAGAACTCCGTCGAAATCCCAGATAATCCCTATGTTCTCCAATGCCTTCACCCCTCACCTTTGATGATCTTTTCAATCGTCACCTTCTGAGCCTCTACATCCTCAACCTCCGCATCAAAGCCCCCAATTGTGAATTCCCTACTCTCAAGATCAAGAATAAAATTGCTTATTATACCAGCTCTGTTGATCGAACGGGCTTTTCCGGTGAGTTTCACGGGCTGTCCGTCCTTCACATATCTGCCCTCAACCGTGACCACCGGAACGTAGCCGAGCTTAAAGAGAGCTTCTATCTCGTTCAGAGCCATCGAGAATTCCAGAAACGTCTTGGGATAAACTTCAGGCCTGTGCTCCCAGCAGATAATGTCTTTAGCCTTCATCCAGAGGTTGTTGTGTATGTTCAGGAGCCTGAGAAGGAGGTCTTTCTCGTGAATTTCATAACCGTAAACCTCGGAGTTCGAAACAGGGAGCTTCCTTGCACTGAAGAACCGCCTCTTGGAATAAACAGCAACGGACAGGTCGGATATCACAAGCAGGAAGTTGCCGAGCTCTGACGTTTTGATCTTAACTCTGTCTCTGAATCTTTCAAACTCTTCAAAGGCGTTCTCCTCTGGATACACGAGGAGATAGAGGTTGACCCCCCTCTGAAGGGCACCGAGGAGATAGGGTTTCAGCTCAGTGAAAATTGTATGCGGTAGCTCCGCTCGGATTTCAATCTCCGCAGAGTTTATGATTTCGATTATGCTGGCGAGGATTCCCTCCAGGCTCCTGACTATGGAGATGTACGGGGTTTCCTCCTCGGCCATGTTCCGGAGTTTCGTCAGCTCCTCCCTCAGGCTCTCCTTCAGCAGATCAAGCTTCATCTTCTGAACATCAATGAGGGGCACTATGTCGCTTGCAACATAGATTCTCGGTCTTCCGGCCGATGCCTTTACGAATCCTTTTCTTATAAGGCTCTGTATTATGTTGTAAAGCTGGGGCTGATGCACATCGAGCAGATCAAGAAGCTCCTTTACGGTTGCACCGTTTTTCATCCATATTGTGAGATAAACTTCCGCCTCCCTCTTTGTAAGGCCGAGTTCCTGAAGCTTTTCAGCAAGGGATGCCATTGAATTATGCATTTCCACCACCTCTCACATCCACATATTTGAATTTTTTACTATTTAAATATTATTGAGAACATTAAAGAAAAGTTTATATAATATGATTATAGTATAAAACATGAAGAACCCCATGTGAGGGATGCCTCATGAAAAAGATCTACAGCTTAATTTTGGTTTCAATTGTTTTGCTGGGCGTAGCTGCAGCAGGATGCATCGGCGGAGGAGGAACAACCACAACATCAACATCACCAACGGCAACGGGTTCTACTGTCATTAAGACTGAAACACAAGTCCAAACCCAAACAACAACACAGACCAAGACCACAACGCAGACCCAGATTGAAAAGAAGGTCTTCATAAGATTCGCAGGATGGAGCGCCGGAGAAACGGAGATGAAGAACTACCAGAAAATAATCTCCGAGTTTGAGAAGAAGTATCCAAACATAGAGGTCAAATATGAGGTCATCACCAAGATGTTCCACGAGAACATACTCGCCTCATTTGGAGCAGGGGTTGCCCCGGATGTCTTTTACGTTGACAGCTCATGGGCACCGATTTTTATAAACAAAGGTGCGCTCTATCCGATTTCAAACCTGGCAGACAAGAGCTTCACAGACCAGTTCTACCCGTTCCTCCTCAAGCCATTTGAGAAGAACGGCAAGCTCTATGGAATTCCAAAGGACTGGAGTATGCTCGTGCTCTTCTACAACAAGAAGCTGTTTGAGCAGGCGGGAATCACCAAGCCGCCTCAAACATGGGAGGAGCTTGAGCAGGATGCGAAGATCATAACCGAGAAAACCGGAGTTCCGGGTCTGGCCATATACCTCGGCGGCTTCAACAGGTACGTCCCGGTTGCCGTAAGCAACGGAGCTCCAAAGCCGTGGTTCGAAAAGGCGAGCGATGCCTCATGGTTCGACAACCCCGTCGTCAAGGAGACCCTTACATGGTACATCAACCTCTACAGGATTGGCAACGTGCAGATGCAGAAGGAGGGCAAGAAGCCGTACGTTGTCCAGCCGAGCGATGTTGGCGCGGGATGGCTGGGAGATGCCTTCGGCCAGCAGAAGGTCGCCATGGTGATAAGCGGAAACTGGATGATACCCTTCCTCGCCGACCAGTTCCCTGATTTCAAATACGGCACTGACTGGGATATGGCACCACTTCCCGCAGGAAAGGACGGCAGGGTTACAATGGCCTACACGGTCATTCTGGGCATAAACGCTAAGACCAAGCACCCGCAGGAAGCATGGGACTTCGTCAAGTTCATCACCGGCCCGGAGGGACAGAAAGACCTTGTGGTCAAAGCGGGTCAGACACTGCCCAGCATAAAGGGCTTTGAGAACGACCCGGACATGTGGCCGCAGCACAAGAAGACTCTGTCATTCATTCCGGAGTACAAGCAGCTGATAGTCTTCCTGTGGGGTCCGAAGAGCGGAGAACTTGAGGGCAAATTCAGCGACGCAATGGCATCAGCCATGAGGGGCGAGATGACTCCTGAAAAGGCCATCGAAGTTATGAAGCAGCTCGTTCAGGAAGAGTTCAGCAGCTGAGGGGTGGTTCCATGTTTTCATTTTCTTCCTTTTATGAGAAGTCGAGGAATAAGGATATCCTTGCCGGGCTGTTCCTGATATCCTTCGCCGTGGTATTGAATCTGGTTTTTGGATACTTTGCCATGGTGTTTGCCTTCTATCTGAGCTTCTTCAAATGGGACTACATAGGTAAAATGCAGTTTGTTGGCCTGCACAATTATATGATAGTCATCAGGGATTTGAGCAGGGGGCTCCACGGCTACCCCTACATACTGGCCCCCTTCTACACGGGGCTTAAGAATATTCTGATCTACACCGCCCTTGTGGTTCCGATTCAGACTTTTCTGGCTGTCGTTCTGGCGGCTTTTGCCAACCAGAAGATTAAGGGGCAGCAGTTTTTTAAGGTGTCCTACTTCCTTCCCGCAACCACAAGCTCCGTGATAGTGGGTTTAATCTTCATATGGCTCTTCATGAAAACGGGCTTCATAAACTACGTCCTCGTCCATGTTATTCCGGGTTTTAAGCCGATCGACTGGATAAACAGCCCCCACTACCTGCTCCTTGCAATTGCGCTGGTGGCTATCTGGGGGACGAGCGGGCACTTCATGGTCTCCTTCCTTGCGGCAATGCAGGCGATTCCCAAGGACATGTATGAAGCTGCCATGCTCGACGGTGCCGGCCCGATAAGGAGGTTCTTCTTCATAACAATACCGATGCTGAAGCCGATGATAACCTACGTCGTCGTAATGGGACTCATAGGTGCGCTGCAGATGTTTGACCTCGCGTGGATCATGGCGGGTTCAAGCGGGGGCCCCGGAGGAGCCGGCTACACAGTTGCACTCGACATCTATAATGAAGCCTTCACCAGAATCAGACCGGGAGTGGCGGCGGCTAAGAGCTGGTTCCTGTTTGCGATAATATTCACGACCACGTATATCTTCCAGAAGAAATACGGGAGGGCTATAAGATGACACCAAAGGAGAGGGAGATTCTCATAAAACGAATCTGGAAAGTGGTGACATACGTCGTCCTGATTACATTTGCCCTCGTGTATCTGATGCCCTTTATACGCTCCCTCGTTGCGTCGTTCATGACGTGGGCGCAGGCATCGCACTATCCCCCGCAGTGGATACCGCATCCATTCACCCTTGAGAACTATCAGAAGCTCTTCAGGCTTGAGCTCTTCCCGAGATGGATTCGGAACACTGCACTCTACGCGGGTCTTATAATTGCAGGAAACATAGTGTTCTCAAGCATGGCGGGTTATGCATTCGCGAGACTGGAGTTCCCTGGGAGGGATGCGATATTCTCAGCCCTGCTCTCACTGCTCATGATACCGATGTTCGTGACTCTGGTTCCGAACTACATCATAATCTACAAGCTCGGCCTGATCGACAACATCTTCGGGCTGGCACTGCTCGGTCTCGTCAACGTCTCAAGCATCTTCCTGATGAAGCAGTACTTCGTGTCTCTTTCGGACGAGATTTTTGAAGCGGCACGGCTGGACGGCTGCGGCCCGGTAAAGGCTTTCTTCCATATCGCCCTGCCCCTTGCCAGACCTGCCCTTGGGGCGGTGGCAGTCTATCAGTTCCTGGGTTCATGGAATGCCTTCATCGGGCCACTAATATTCCTGCGCTCACCTGAGAACTTCACCCTGCCCGTGGGGCTGAGCTTTGCCTTTCAGAGGTCGATGTGGACGGAATACACCCCCATAATCGCCGGTTCGCTTGTGGCCTCTGCGCCCACGATAATACTGTTCCTCGTTCTGAATAAATACCTCATCAGGGGTATCGTGATCACAGGAGGGAAAGGCTGATGGCGAGGGTTTTGCTTAAAAACGTCACCAAAAAGTTTGGAGAGGTTACAGCTGTCAAAAACCTCAATCTGGAGATTAAAGACGGCGAGTTCATGGTTCTGCTCGGACCTTCCGGATGCGGTAAGTCCACGACCCTGAGGATGATTGCAGGGCTGGAGACACCCACGGAAGGAGAGATATGGATCGGAGACAGGCTCGTCAACGATGTAGACCCGACTAAGAGGAACGTTGCGATGGTCTTCCAGAGCTACGCCCTCTATCCCCACATGACGGTGTTTGGGAACATTGAGTTTCCCCTCAGGATGGCAGGGGTTCCCAAGGAGGAGCGCATAAAGAAGGTCAAAGAAGTTGCAGATTTCCTCGGCATAAGCGAGCTCCTCAACAGAAAGCCGAGCGAGCTCAGCGGTGGTCAGCAGCAGCGCGTGGCCCTAGCAAGGGCACTGGTCAGGGAACCGAGGGTGTTCCTCCTCGATGAGCCTCTCAGCAACCTCGACGCAAAGATAAGGACACAGATGCGCTTTGAGCTTAAGAAGCTCCTGAGCTACGACCTCGGAATTACAACGGTTTATGTTACCCATGATCAGGTGGAGGCCATGACGATGGCCGACAGAATCGCCGTTATGAACAGAGGAATCCTCCAGCAGGTCGGAACGCCAGAGGAGATATTCTACAGGCCCAGGAACACCTTCGTGGCAACGTTCGTCGGCAGTCCCCCAATGAACCTGATAGAGGGGGATGTGATGGAGAAGAAAGGCGGAAAAATATTTGAGACGGAGCACTTCTCCCTCCAGCTTCCAGCGGATGCTCCCACAGGAAAGGTCATCCTCGGCTTCAGGCCTCAGCATGTCAGGATAAGCACCGAACCTGCAGAAGGCTTCATAAAAGGGGAGCTCATAGGCGTGGAAAAGCTCGGCGTGGAAAACTTCGGCCACATCGGGTATGGAAATCGGGAGATAGTTATACGCCTGCCGGAGGAAATTAAGACCACGAGGGGAGAGATCTACTGGAAACCGGAGAGGAACAGGATATATCTCTTTGATCCGGACACCCGTGAGGCTATCTACGGGTGATTTTTGCTTCCAATTTTCATGAAGCGTTAAGTTTATTATCTTCACGTTTAATTTTATGGCATGAACATTTTCATCCCCCTAATTCTCGGGCTTCTGATAGGGCACCTTGGCAGGAGGCACTCTTCAAAGGTTAAGAAAGCCCTTGACATGCTGATAAGCATTTCGCTGTTAGGACTGATATTCCTCATGGGAGTGGAGGCAGGAAAGGTTGAGATAAGCGCATCATGGCTTTTTGGAGCTTCCATAATTTTTGCATTAGCAACTATCACAGGAAGCCTGAGCCTTGCAATCATGCTGAGGAGGATGGTTTGATGAGATTCCTGTATCTCGTCCTTGCGGCACTCATGGCAGGTCTGATAACAGGGAAGGTCTTTTCCCCGGATTTCGGCAATCTCTATGAGCTCATGCTCTACATCCTGATTCTTTTCATAGGGATAGACCTCGGAATGAGCAGCATAAGCGAGGTAAGAAGGGTGAGCAAATTCGTTGTTCTGCTGCCTTTTTCAACAATGCTCGGCTCTCTGCTTGGCGGTGTGGCTGCATCTCTCATCCTCGGAATATCCCTGAAGTGGGGTCTGGCCGTCTCTGCCGGCTGCGGATGGTACAGCCTGACCGGGCCTTTAATAGGCCAGTATTCTGCAGCCTATGGAGCTCTGGGATTCCTGGCCAATTTGACGAGGGAGATTATCACAGTCATACTCTACCCCATTGCAGCCGGAAAAATCGCAAAGGAGCCCCTGGTGTCAATAGGAGGGGCAACGACGATGGACACAACGCTGCCCATCATAAGGAAGTTCAGCGACAGCGAAACCGCTGTGGTGGCTTTTGTCCACGGATTTATCCTTACAGCTACGATTCCCTTCATCCTCCCTCTAATCCTTCAGCTTTAGCTGGAGAGACGTCTGAGGGTATTAAAAAACTAAAAATAAACGCTCATCAAAACTGGATAGTAGATACTGCAAGCACAGTTAATTTAGCCAAAAACGTTTTAAAGTCAACATCGAAGGCCTATCCGAACTATCACAGTTCACGGCTCAGGGGTGTCCACAGGAGCCCGCTGGGCCTCTCTGGAGGTGAGAGAATGAAGTATCCAAAGCAGATAAGGACATACTGCCCGTACTGCAAGAAGCACACGATTCACAAGGTCGAGAAGGTCAAGAAGAGGCCGAGGAGCGAGCTCAGCCAGGGTCAGAGAAGGTTCAGAAGAATCATGAAGGGTTACAGAGGTTTTCCAAGGCCCAACCCAGCCGGAAGAGAGAAGCCTGTAAAGAAGCTCGATCTTCGCTTCAGATGCACGGTCTGTGGC
>WAPO01000024.1 GCA_015520705.1 Thermococcus sp.
CCTGCGACCTTGAGGGGCCTTTACCAGTCCTCATGAACCTCTACCTGAGCAGGATACCCGATAACGATATAAGGGTTCCGGAGAACGTAAGGCAGGGTAACGGAACACAAAGAGCTGAAAACAGGACGGAGAGGATGAATCGCACCATTGAAGGGCTCAAGAGCCTCGGGGCTTCGTGGGGCGAGCCGATAATCATCAGAACACCCAAAGGAAACCTGATCAAGATTCTGAATTCAAAAACAGCCTATCATGGAAAGAGCTCTGCCCTTGGCTGGAAATTCAAATATTATGGCAACAAGGCCCTAGATACCTTCATCGACCAGGTTGCCAACTACCTTCCCAAACCGTTGGGCCTCTTCAAGGACTACTTCAAGGCAGACAAGGACATAAACCTCTTCTCCGATAGCGAGGCGGTGAAGAAGACGGCCAAAGACCTGCACGTGGACGAGAAGAGCGCCTCCCTCTACAACGACATGTCGGACATAGAGAATCGCGAGAAGGCTATTTCTCCTTACAAGAACGCAGTCCCCTCAACGATTCAGACGAAGCCGATAGAGATGGTCTTTAAGTCTATGGGGGTGGCAATAAAGAAGACCCTTGCACAGGACTACGAGTGGGAATACAGAAAGACAGCTGAAATTGCTATCCGGTACAAGAAAGCCGGGCTGAAGTACCGCGACATCATCAGGAACACCATCGATGAGATGAGGGACACCACCATGGGGATGCACAGGGTCAACATGATGAACAGAAACTCCAAGGGTGACTTCACGGATCAGGAGGCGAGGATAAGGCTCTACCTTAACGAGCTCTACCAGGAGGGTAAAATATGAAGGGAAAAGCCCTCTTCCTGATACTGCTCCTCATCGGCGGCTACCTCTACATGAGTGGCTATATCAAAGTCCCAGACAACCTGAGCCCTGATAGAATAATCAACACCGCCAAGAGCCTGAGAAGCACAGGGAGCACTTCAACAACTCCAACCTCAACATCTGCCATCAGTTCCACGACCACAACTACGACTACGACCATGACCACAACATCATCCACTGAAACCGCCGCCGAAAGCATCAACAGCACAGCCCCTGAACCCCCAAAAATCGAGAACATCTCTGTCTCAAACTCCGGCAACGAAACGCTGATCCGCTTCGAGGCACCGGTTCTGGATGAGAACCTTCTTGGCATCGCCTATGAGCTTGCAAAGAAGGCTTATGAGGTCAACGGCTCGGAGAACATCAGGGTGGAGGCCTACTTTGGAGACGAGCCCATTCTGGCTCTCACAATAGAAAACGGCGACTTTGACAATCCGGTCTTCGAGGACATTCGCCGTCCGGAGTTCAGGATAGAGACCGACTTGGGTCTCTTCGATGTCCTTGTGCACAACGTGAGGGTTACGAACGACACTGCAAGTGTTTCCCTTGAGTATCTGGCTGGAGAAGACTCCTTCTGGAGGGACTACGCTAGGATGAGTATGGCTGTCCTTCAAGATGCTCCCTGGGTGGAGAGGGTTGAGATTGTTTATTTAGGAGAGAGGAACGTTAGCATTTCAGTATCAAGTGAAAATCTGCTGAAGGCCATCTCTGGAAACCTCACCCCCAAGGAGTTTGCGGATGCTGTGAAGATAGTCGAACTTGGAAAGGAGTAAAGGAGGTGAAAAAATGGGACTTATCAAAAAACTCATTACAGGCTTCCTGATACTCATAGTCCTCGGGATAGTGGGCGTCTTCGGGATGAACTACTATTACACCCACGCATACACCCAAGTTCCTGTGGAAGTCAAGAGCGAAAGCGTTACAGGCGATGTCTTCTACCTCTCACATGTCCTTGATCCCGGCAAATACATGATAAAGGCCGGCGGTGAGGGCATAGTTGATAAGATAACAATACTCGATGAGAATGGGAACGTCATCACGGAATCGGATACAGACAATTTAATCTACTCCTCTTCCAATCCGTTTCAGGTCAGGATCGACTACAAAGCAACAACAAGCGGACAGTACACCGTCAAAGTTGGGATATACAAGCTTGTGAAGAAGTGATCTTCTTTTTTTTATTTTTTGCTTTTGATAAGCCTCAACAAATTTAGGGACGTGCCTTTTTCGAAGACTGTTGAAAAAATAACAGTTGCGGTGATGAGCGTTGTAGCAAAGGCAGTTCGCAAAGAAGTTTCTCTTCCTTTGGGCATAAACGTCCTGAGGAACGATGGAATAGCAGCTTACTCAATAGCCTACGCTGTGAAGCTTGGCTGACGCTGTCATTGTGAGCGGGATAGCAACAGGAAAGCCTGTTGACGCTGAAAAGCTCACCCTCGCAAAGAAAATCTCTCCGGTTCCGGTTATTGTAGGTTCGGGAACAACCTACGACAATCTGCCGAAGCTCTGGAAGTATGCAGACGGCTTTATTGTTGGAACCTGGATTAAGAAGGACGGGAAAACGAAGAATGATATTGACCTAAGAAAGGCTAGGAAATTAGTAGATTTCGAATTTTATTTTCCGAAAGATTTATTACCCATAGATGTGTAATATGTAAAAATCAAAAGCAAAACCTGTCTCGTTTTCCTTTTCTACGAGATGGTTTTGCAAAATTGTGACATATAAATGGAATTTGCTCCTTGGTGTGTGAGAGATATGAAACGAAAAATTATATTAACATCCGGAGTTTTGGTATTTTTATTATTTAGTTTTATACCTTGGACTTCGGCCCAGAGCGAGGACTATCGCTTAATCTACGGCACGTATTTCGGGTGGGGAAACTCTCAGGACAGGATAATAAGTCTCGACGTAAGGAATGGAGAGGTGTATGCTGTCGGAAACCATGCCCGGGGAGTTAACAACGTGGATGTCTACTATGCAAAGCTAACAAAAAGCGGAAGGGACGTTGAGTACATCCGCTTCTTCGGTGGAAGTGCGAATGAAGAAGTTACAAAAATCAGGGTTGATGGGAACGGCAGCATATACATTTTTGGAAAAACATCGTCGTCCGATCTGTCTTTAAAGAATGCGTTTCAGAACCGGCTGATAGGTTCAAGCGACCTTTTTGTTGCAAAATTCTCGCCAGAAGGCAAGCTGATTTTCTCCACCTACTTCGGCGGCGAATATGCTGAGGAACCGTACGACATGGAGATAGATGAAGAAGGCAATGTGTATATAGCAGGCTACACTCGGCACTCATGGGGCGAAAATGAGAGCCTGAAGCACATCCCCCTAAAAAATGAGAAAATAAGTGTTGAAAGTATAAAGAAGTTTAACTTTTATGTCAGGCCGTTCATAGCAAAATTTGACACAAATGGCAAATTGGTATTCTCCACCTACTGGCCTCTCTTTGAGATACGGCTGGCTCCGACCAAGGACGGTTTATACGTTGGCGGATACACAGTTTATCCGGACTATTACGTCACGCCGGGCGCGTTCGACACTGTGTGCGGGATTAAAGAACAGAAATGTGATCCATACTTAGGAAACAGCGATATAGCGATAACAAAGCTTGACGGGAATTTAAATGTCGTTTACTCCACCTTCATAGGCTCAACCGGGGCGGATTACCTCGAAGACCTCTATGTGGATGAAGATGGTTATGTCTATGGCGCTGGAGTTCAGGCATGGAAGAATAACGACTTCCCGCTCAAAAACCCGTCCATGACAAAGCCTGAGGGAGATGGGGCTGATTACGGCATTGTTTTCAAGATGACACCTACACTAAGCGCCCTTGTGTATTCAACGTACTTCATGAGGGAAGCCTCGGTTCACTCAATTAGGGCTGAGAACGGTGAGACATACATAGTAGGCATAACCCACGATGCCAACGGCTCCCATTTAACGACTTCGAATGCCCTCATGCCAAAGGACACCTCCTCGCTAACACACAACGCTTTCTTTGCAAAACTTGATACCAAGGGCCATATCCGATACTGCACGCTCTTGGGAGGCCACGAGGGAGATTACACCCAGAGAGAATGGGCATCCGAAATAGCCGTTGAGAACGGTGAAGCATACATAGGTGGCTATACCAGAGCCTATGACTTCCCGGTTACGGAAGATTCCTTCAAAGAAGAGCCCGGTAAGGATCTCTCTTACTTTGCCGAGGGTTACATCGTCAAATTTGGCTTTAAGGAATATTCTCCCAAGATTCCCGCCATCACGCTCAACAGAAGCATCTCAATAGGCGAGAATGTTTGGGGGAAGGACATCAAGGAGACAGGTGATGGCTACGTGATTCTGGCAGCATCTGATGGAAATCCAACATATCCAGTGCTTGTGAAAACCGATAAAAACGGCAATCTTGTCTGGTTTAAGAAATACACTGACACAGCCGGCGACTTCCCGTCTCTGGTCGTTGAGAATGATGGCTATCTGATTTTTGGAACCAAGGATGGCAAAGCCACGCTCATAAAAACCGACCCGAATGGGAACATCATGTGGAGCAAAAACTATGCAGAACATGGGGTTTTCCAGAGAGGAGGGGGTATCATAAAAGTCCAGGATAGTTATATCCTGATGGGCTCCACCAACGGAACCCGGGGTGGAGGAAGAGGAATTTACACGGAGCTGTTCTTGGCAAATGTGGATAAAAGCGGCAATCTTCTATGGGAGAGCTACATTAATGTTGAAAAGCTCGGAATGAGTCCGGACATGATGCCCCGGCAGGTTAAGAAAACAAGGGATGGGTACATAATAGTTGGGGATACTGCAAAAGCGGAAAAGAGTACCACGCACAGGATATTTGTCCTCAAGACGAACTTAGAGGGTAAGAAGGAGTGGGTTAGATATCTTGGAAGAAACAGCGATGGAAAGGAAGACTACGCGGTGGGCTTCAGTGTGGAAGCTCTGGACAACGGATATCTTGTAACAGGTTACGTGTACAACAACCTTTTCGGAGGAAGCGACCTCTACATCGCGAAACTCGATTTAGCTGGCAATTTAGTATGGGAGACAGTTAAGGGAAAGGTTGAGAATGATGAACCAGTTAAAATCCTGAAAGCCGATGATGGCTTTGTGCTCTTTGACAGAGGAATGGAGAATGCTTGGACTGGTAAGAAAGGCTACTTCTTCAAATTCAACGATAGGGGCATTAAAGAGTACTCTCTTGACATAGATATGCCAAAACAAGATTGGGCACTAAATATGGAGAGAGTTAGCGACGGATATTTGCTTTTATTGTCAAGTGACTCCTTCAGCAATACTCGTGACCTTTGGCTTATCAAAGTAGAGGCACCAAAGATTCAACCACAGTCCACAGGTACCTTGGCAAACATATCAACGCAAACCCAGACGAACACACCAACATCAAAAACTTCCACAATCGCAGAAACTGAGAATATTACAGAAACTGCCAAGGAGATTGCAACTAGTGCGACAGAAAAAGCTAAGGAAGTTGCTAAGGGAGTATGCGGACCAGGAATGATAGTTGCAGTGGTCCTTCTGCCATTAATCTTGAGAAGAAGGAAAGATATAAGGGAAGGTGCTTAAGATGGGAAAGCTTTCCACTCTTGTGGTGATATTAATCCTGCTTGGTGCAGGTGTGTGGTATTTAAACTACCATCTTAAGCTCTCGGAATATGACAAAGAATTACTGTTCAATGAAGAGAAAACTGTTCAAGGAGTTGCATACTACACCTCACCCGTAATCTCAGCAGGTACTTACAGAATCAAGATTGAGACAAGCGGGAGTGTAGATAATGTAAGGATTATCAGTGAGTCTGGTAAAGTTCTTCATGAGCCTCTTATAGCTGTCAGATCGGATTTCATTTACACCTCAGATGTGCCTTTCAAGGTTGAAGTGGAGTTTCACCCAGAAGAAGGTTACAATAAGTACAGCATCTCAGTGAGGATTTACAAGCTTGTGAAGAAGTGATTCTTCTTTTTTATTTTTAGCAAATTTATTATACTGCCTGCCCTCATTCTTCTGTTAGGTGATGCTATGGACTTTGAAAGGAAGCTTCTCATTGGAATGGTTCATCTCAAACCCCTGCCCGGTTCCTATCTCTATGAGGGGAGCCTTGATGAGGTTATTGATCATGCAGTGAGCGAGGCCAAAAAGCTTGAGAAAGCGGGCTTCGATGCTGTTATGGTGGAGAACTTTGGGGATGTGCCATTCCAGAAAATGGCAGATAAGACAACAGTTGCGGCGATGAGCGTTGTAGCAAAGGCAGTTCGTGAGGAAATCTCCATACCTTTAGGCATAAATGTGCTGAGGAATGACGGAATAGCGGCTTATTCAATAGCCTATGCTGTGGGGGCGGATTTCATAAGGGTGAACGTCCTGAGCGGAGTCGCTTACACTGATCAGGGAGTAATCGAGGGCATAGCCTATGAGCTGGCAAAGCTGAGGAAGCTCTTGCCGAGCAAAATAAAGGTTTTTGCAGATGTGCACGTCAAGCATGCCTATCACTTTGGGGACTTTGAAGAGGCCCTGAATGATACAGTCGAGAGGGGTCTAGCAAACGGGATAATCATAAGCGGAAAAAGAACGGGCAGTGAAGTTGACCTGGAGAAGCTCAAAAAGGCCAAGGAAATCTCTCCGGTTCCGGTTATTGTAGGTTCGGGAACAACCTACGACAATCTGCCAAAGCTCTGGAAGTATGCAGACGGCTTTATTGTTGGAACCTGGATTAAGAAGGACGGGAAAACAAAAAACGACATCGATATGGAAAGAGCCAAGCGCCTGGTGGGGCTTGCGAGGAAGCTTTCCAAAAGTCTTATTACCTAAGTTATTGTAAAATCATAAAAGGCAATCTGTCTCACTTTCCTTTTTCTGTGAGGCCCTAAGTTGTCAGACAGAACCCTTTGGAAGGCAGCTCGTGCAGATTCTGCATTGGGCAATTCAGTATGAAGCACACAAATGGAGGTTGTAAATTATGGAAAAGGTGATTTATGTTGTGGGCAATGTTTCCTACAAGAAGGGTTTTATGAAAGAATCACATGCTAACCTAGTGATAACCGGTAAAAGGTTAATAGTGGCCTTCGTCACAGCAGAGATGGCAAAGCAAGCAAAGGAAGAAGCCGGTGGTGGCATTAAAGGCTTTCTTAAGGGTATGATTGCCCCTTATGGAATGTGGAAAAAATACTATGATATGAATCCCAGTGACATACTAAACGAGACCCCTGAGAACTTTGAGATTCCCCTGCAGGAGATCAAAGAAGTGAAGCTGAAAAAGGGTGATCCTGAGTCAGGGAAGAGGGATGAGCTTGAGATAAAGGCTGAGAAGAAACTCAAGTTCAGTGCAACCTCAGGAAATCTGAACATGAAGGAAATCAAAAATGTCTTCAAGGAAGCTGGGATAAAAGTCAAAGGCGGAGGCCTGTTCAGATAGCTCCCTGATCTCCGCCGATAGACCGAATTATGCCTTCAAGTCTCTCCTCTTCCTTTTCCCTGCCCCTGTAGCCGAAGTAAAAGCCCACTATGGTGGATAAAACGCCTAAAAAGTAATCCCTCAGCTCCGGAGGAATGGAGAGATACCGGCTGCCGAGCACGATGACTATGAACGTGGACAGCAGGGCTGCAGTTATGGCGCGTCTCATCTCGCCTTTGTTGAGCTTTTGATTATTGCTCCAGCCGAGGAAGAGAACCACAAGGAATATCAAGAGAGGCAGGGAAATGAGTGTTATCCTCATGTCGAAGTAGAGCCCGCTGAAGAGGAGCACTGCCAAAATCAGGATTGCAAAGATTACACTCGCCTTGGGGTATGTGAATTCCTCTGTCATGGAATCACCCAAAAAATTATATTCCTTATCCTAGATAAGAGTTTAGTATTTTCAGGGGGCAGAAGCATGGGCAGGTATTTCGGCACGAGCGGAATAAGGGAAGTTGTCAATGAGAAACTCACTCCTGAGCTGGCTTTAAATGTTGGAAAGGCTCTCGGAACTTTTCTCGGCGGAGGAAAGGTCGTCGTTGGGATGGATACGAGGACAAGCGGTGAGATGCTCAAGAGCGCTCTGATTTCAGGTCTTTTGAGCACGGGCATTGATGTCATTGATATCGGCCTCTCTCCAACCCCGCTAACTGGTTTTGCAATTAAACTCTATGGAGCCGATGCGGGCGTTACGATAACTGCCTCACACAATCCCCCCCAGTACAACGGGATAAAAGTGTGGCAGCCGGATGGAATGGCCTATACGAGTGAGATGGAAAACCGTCTGGAGAGAATATTTGAAGAAGGAAGGTTTAAACGGGCTTCCTGGAATGAAATTGGAAAGCTCACTCATGCTGATCCGAAAGGGGAATACATCAAAAGAGCCCTTGATGCCATTAATCTCGATGAGTCCTATAAGGTTGTCATTGATTCTGGAAACGGTGCTGGCTCCATCGTGAGTCCCTACCTCCAGAGAGAGCTTGGAAATAAGGTGATAAGCCTCAACTCCCATCCTTCAGGATATTTTGTGCGCGAGCTGGAGCCAAACGCCAAGAGCCTTGAAGGGCTTGCAAAAACTGTAAGGGTCATGGGAGCAAACGTTGGAATAGCACACGACGGTGACGCGGACAGAATTGGTGTCGTTGATGACAGGGGAAAATTCGTTGAGTATGAGGTGATGCTCTCCCTGATAAGCGGCTACATGCTGAGAAAGTTCGGGAGAGGCAAAATCATAACGACGGTCGATGCCGGCTTCGCCCTTGATGATTACGTTAAGCCTCTGGGAGGAGAGGTTATAAGGGCCAGGGTTGGAGATGTTGCTGTTGCAGAGAAAATAAAGGAGGAAAATGCAGTTTTCGGTGGCGAGCCGAGCGGGACGTGGATAATGCCTCAGTGGAACCTAACCCCAGATGGAATCTTTGCCGGTGCTCTGGTTTTGGAGATGATCGACAAGCTCGGCCCTATCAGCGAACTTGCCAAGGAAGTTCCACGCTATGTGACATTGAGGGCTAAGCTCCCATGTCCCAATGAGAAGAAGGCTAGAGCGATGGAGATAATAGCTAAAGAGGCCCTTCAGAGCTTTGACTACGATAGGCTCATTGACATAGACGGGATAAGGATTGAAAACGGCGACTGGTGGATACTCTTCCGTCCGAGCGGGACAGAGCCCATAATGCGCATAACCCTTGAAGCACACACAAAGGAGAAAGCTGAGGAGCTGATGAAGAAAGCCAGAAGGGTCGTGGAAAGTGCGATAAGGAATGCATAAGAGGGGCATGTTTTGTCGATTTTCCGAAAGGTTTATTATTTATAAATGCGTAACATGTAGAGTTAAAAGCCTGTCTCGCTTTTCTTTTCTGCGGGATGGCTTTTGTGTGAGGGAACGGACATGGAGGCTGGTTAATGAAAAAGTCCCTTATTCTAATCAAAGCTTCAGTTCCTGCCTTAGTTCCGTTTCAGCGGAGGGAGTTTCACAGCGCCCAGCTGAGTAAAACATCCCGCCTGAAAAACAGCCGCACCGCGGTATTTCAGACAGGATGTGATGAAGGTCCCCTCATGCCCTGGATGAACAGAGAGGGAAATCTGGACAGCTCCACCCATCCAATTACCGCTGGGAATAACAGAGGATACAGCGGAGAAGCTCAAGAAAATCAACAGTGGAATCCGTGGCATGAGAATAGTGCGTTTGGACTTAGCGCTCCCTTTAATCCTGAGAAAAAGAGAAGGAGGTGAAAAAATGAGAAAGCTTATACTGGCGTTTGCGCTGATTGCAGTGCTGATTGCAGGCGGATGCATTGGTGGAGGCGGCGGAACCACCACAACCACCGAAAAGACCGTCACTGTTGGTTACAGCACGGTTCATTACTCAGGCGATGTTTCGCTTACAGAAGCCAAGAATCTCGCCTCATTCCTTCAGAACGAGTTCGATTTCAAAAATGACACTGACATATTCCTTGAAAAGTCAGGCGGTAAATACATGGTTAGCATAACCAGCACTTACAGGAGCGGTAATGAGATAGAGCAGTCCGTGAGATTTTACCTGCAGTTCGTTGCTTCGAGGATAAGCCAGGACGTCTTTGGCGGCGAGCCCGTAGTGCTGAAGGTCATTTCCCAGGCCAAGAAGGAGCTGCTTTCAATAGAGAGCAAATATAAATACGTGCAGAGCGGCGAGGTCAGGGTTTACTACCGCGGTGTTACCGCTGATGAAGCCAAGAAAGTCGCCGACTATCTGGTTTCCATAGTCGGTGAGAGCTACGAATGGGACCTCATCATGGAGAAGAACAACCAGCAATATGATGTAACCGCCGTCAGCGGATTTAAGAGCGCTGATCAGATTACAGACAACATGAAGAAAGCCTATCAGAGTGTTGCAACAGAGCTTAAGGACATGCTCGGTGGAGATGTCATCCTCCACGTTGTCGACATAGGCGGCAACGAGCTCATAAACTTCAAGGGCTGAAGTTATCTTTTAGTTTTTCGGCAAATTCCTTTGCTTTTTTCAAGTCCTTCTCATTCGGGCGGCCTTTGTTTATTCCTCCTATCTTTGCAAGCCAGCCGTTCGTGTCCCAGCCTCTGCACGAGAACTCGCCGACAACTTCAAAGTCCTTCTCCCTGAGCTTTTTCCTCAAAGCCCTGTGGTTGTAAAAGGGGATGTCCATACCGGCCGTTGAGAAAATAAATGCCTTCTTTCCTCCCATTCCCGGAAGGCTTTCCACGAGCTTCAGGAGGGCCCGGTGGTGCCTCCACCAGTAGATTCCAGACCCGAAGCCTATCAGATCATACTTTTCGAGCTCCTCCGGCTTTACCTTCCAAGGTTCAATAAGCCTCGCATTCAGAACTTCACCCATCTCCCTAGCAATCTTCCTCGTATTCCCATGATGGATGGAGACGTATATGATGAGCACCCTCATGGCCTCTCCACAGCCTCTTCAAGCCTTCTGATGCTGCCATCAATGTCATCCTTATCGAACTCCACATAGACAGCTTCCGGAAACATCTCCCTGATTATTTCAAAGAGAATTCCCGGCTTTTCCACAGGTTTAAAACTCCGGGAGAGCTTTTTTGATATTCTGAAGCGCTCTTTTTTGTTCATGCGCCTGAAGCTTTCGGTTACGTTGTATGGATAGCCCTCCGGATCGCCTGAACTTGTGTGGAAAACACCGCATGTCGGAGAGCCCTTAACCCCGACAAAAACCATTCTTTCAGGCTTCTCCTCGCCTATAATGCGCCCTATGAACCGGGCCACCTCCCCTGCCTTCCGGTACATGCCGAGCTTTTCAAAAACTTCCCTGCTCGCCGGAGCCCTCGGCCAGCCCATAAGCAAGTATTCAGGGCAAGGGTATGTTAGGAGCTGCCATTCACCGCCGAGACCTCCCACAAGCTTTCTGATGACTGCTGCCGTTCGGTATTCCTTCTCCCCGGAGCCCCGGTAAACATAGAACGGGCTCAGGAGACAGGGAGAGATTATGATGAGCTTCATCACACAACACCCAGCTCCTTCATGAGCACCTCAACCCTCCGGCGGAGCTCTTCAAGCGTTCCGTTGTTATCTATGACAACATCTGCCAGATTTTTGAGCGTGCTCGTATGGTAGAGCTCCTCCTCGGCATCATCCATGGCTTTGAAGTCCTCAAAGCTCCTTATCTCTCTGTCCTTGCTGGCCCCCCTTCTGATCAGCCTCTCATAACGCAGCTCCGGTCTGGCGTGCACGTAGACAACCACTCCTCCGTGCCTCTTCACCGCCTCGATTTCTCCCTTTGAGCGCACCCCGTCAATGACAACATTCCTGCAGTGCCTCATTTTATCAAGAGCGAGACGGATTAAAACATCCTCCCCGTATGTTTCTTTCAGATGTCTTCCATATTCTATGAGATTCTCTCTCGATGGCTCGGTTTTCTCAGGCAATTCTGGAATCCATGAGTATGCATCAATCCTGTGGGTCAGGAGGTCAATGAGCGGGTCGCTGCAGCTCACCCTGCAGAAGCCTTTTTCTTCAAGAAATTTCGCCACTGTGGTCTTCCCGGCCGCTATCTTCCCGACTATCCCGACAATCATCTCAATCCCTCAGCTGAACACTTCAAACTCTCTGAGCAGCAGGTTAAGCTCCTGTTCGTTGTGAGCCCTGCTCTCTATGGGAACGAGGATAACCGAATCCGTGAGCAGGGCATAGTCCTTTAATGTTGTAAGGAATTTAAAGATTGCTGGAAAACCGTTCTCGAGGATGAGGTATTCGAGACCATCAAGAAGAACAACTTTGGGTATGTTCTCCTTTTGGAGAAAGGTTACAATGGTATGGAGCAGGTAGGGCAGATTTGTCGGATGAACCGTGTTTTTTCCTTCAACTTTCGTTATCCAGATGACAGGGACATCTGTGATGCCTATCGTGCTCCTGGCCATTTCAGGGGGATTTCGGGAGATAACAAGTCCAGGACGCTGATAAAGGAGGGACACGAAGAGCGAATTGCAGGATTCATCACTTGTGCTCAGATAAAGACCGGGATCAATGTGAACATGCCCCGGCTTTGTCTCTTCAATCCGGACGATTGGTATTCTCACCTCACCCCTGGAGATTGTTCTGAGGGTTGCTATCCATCCAAGAGCAGCAATGCCAACTGCGAGAGCAAACAGCCAGCTTTCAATCCGGCTAAGCGTGGCGCTCTTAAGATAATGGCCGTTTATCTCAATTTCATCTGCTACATCCAGAAAAACTCCAACGAGGGCAATGAAGAAGCTCAGAATCACAATATCATAGAACTTTTTCAGGGAGGGGAATCTAGATATAAATCTCTCCCGATAATTGAGGGTAACTGCGGAAACTGCAAGGATAAACACCAGATTTAATAAATCCGACATAAATATAACCTTATCAGGAATATCAATGGACACTTAAATCCACCAGCCATAACATGAGGTAATAGAATTTAAAAAGATTATCCCTCCCACATCCGCCATATCAGATTGGCTCCATCCGTGGACTCCATCAGCCCCTCATAGACAAGGCCCGTTATGAAATCTATGAGGGCTTTTTTATCGTAGATCACCGGCTTTTCAAAGCCGAAGAGGTATTTAAGCTCAAAGAAGCCTATGTGGAAGAAGCGCATTGGATTCAGGAGGGCGATGCCCTTCTCAAACTTCAGGTCGAAGGGAAAATCTGAGATCACGATCTCCGCGCCCCTCTCTTCGGCCAGCTCCATCAACTTCCCTTCATCAGGGAAGAAAATCTCCCGGGGATGGCCTTCAACTGGTTCGTAGGAAAGCTTAGGAAAGGCGTATTTTATTCCCACCGGACTGTATTCCATGCCGAAGCTCCCGGCAAAACCCAGAAGGGCCTTTGCGTTGAAGCTCAGGAAGACCAGTCCCTTTCTGTTCGCCCTCACCTCCGGCCACTTCCGGGGAGGAAAGCGCTTCTCCGCCTCGATAAGCGGTAGCAGGAACTCCAGAAACGTCCCCTCAATCCTGCGGGCGTTTTCTTCAAGCTTTCTTCTTTTTATCTCAAGATCGAGGTTTGAATATACCGTGACCTGTCTGACTCCAAGCTCCTCCCTGAGCTTTCCGATGACGAAGCTGTTCCCTATAACGGCGCTTTTATCCGTTCTGTCGTGGGCTATTATAAAGAGCTTATCGCCCTCTTTCTCATATCTGATTTCATCTATCCTGAAGGGAGTGTCAGGAAAGCCATTCTCCCTCCTTATCCTCCGAACAGCTTCAGCTATCTTCTCCCTGGTCAGCATCACATCACCCGATAGGATTCAAAACACCCATAGATTTCACGGGCTATCTCCAGCGCCTCCTCCCTGTCGGAGGTGTCTTTAACTATTATCTTGCCGCTCGGAAAGACCGTTATGTCGTAGTTTTTTGTTATGAGCGCAAGGAACTTCGTCACCCTCTTTATCCTGTATCCCTTATCGGCCAGGCATTCGCACAGCTCTTCCAGATCGGCGTCGTATTTCTCCTGAGGGGTGACGATAATGCCCTTCATGCTTGTGCACGGCTTGGCAATGAGCATAAGAACCACCAAGATAGAGTTTAAGGGTGCGGGATAAAAAGATTGTGCCCTTAAAATCTCCTCAAAACGAGCTTCATGTATGCGCTGCTGTCCTCAAGGGAATATCCCTCAAATCTGCTCTGATCAGCGAATTTTGAAATATCCTCAAGCCATTCCTTCCTCCTCAATCCGTGAAGCCGGAAGGCGAGAGTCCATGGAAATCTCGGCAGTCCCACCTCTGTCAAAAAGCTGTTCAAATCTCTGGATGATGCATCACGAACGAGGTCGTAAATCCACGCCTCTTTACCGGCCTTGAGAACTCTATAAACCTCGTTGAAAATTCTCAGGGGCTCTCTGAAGTGGTGAAGGGCTCCGAAGCTCATGACGAGGTCAAAATACTCCTCCGGAAACCTCAGGTCATAGGCGCTCATGACTTCAAATTTAACATTATCGACGCCAGCTTTTTCCGCGTTCCTTCTTGCGAGCTTTACCATGGTCTTTGATATGTCTATTCCCCACACCTCAAGATTCGGATTCAGCCTTGCGGCTTCAATCGGGATGAATCCCGGGCCTGTTCCGATGTCCAGCAGCCTGCCGCCTTCGATTCCCGATGCAACCTCACGGGCGATCATCCTGTCGAGGTTTTTCCTCTTCTTGGTCATGAGGGTGTAAAGATATGCGCCGGGTGCAGGAATTCCCTCTATTTTCATCTTCCATCACCTCCCTGTTCCATACTCCCTCACTGAAGATAATTCTGTAGAAAGATATATAAGATTGTTGTAACTAAACGAGTTACAAAAATGGAGATGGTCGGGATGGCGGTGGTTGATGAGGACACTATTGAAAGGCTTAAACTTCTCGGACTCAGGGAGTATGAGGCGAGGGTTTATGCAACTCTCGCAGTGCTGGGACCATCAAAAGCGAGTGAGATAGCAAAGGAGAGCGGAGTCCCGAGACCGAGGGTTTATGATGTCCTGAAGGAGCTACACAGAAAGGGCTTTGTGGATGTAAGGGAGGGGAATCCCACATATTTCAAAGCCGTGGAGCCTGAAAAGGCTATAGCCTCCCTGCGGGATGAGTTCATAAAATCCACGGAGGAGCTGATAATTAAGCTGAAGAGCTACAGGAGGGAGCAGACGGGAGAGTGGTCGCCCATATGGTATCTGCAGGGAGAGTGGAACATACGGAACAAAGTTGATGGCCTCGCTGAAAGGTCGGAAAAGGAGCTTGTGGCAGCTTTCGCCAGTGGGAAGCTTGCCCTGAAGTTTAAGAAGGCACTTGAGATGGCGGGGCAGAGTGGAGTGGATGTGAAGGTGCTGCTCTTTGGGGAGGGCGGACGCCATCTCAACGCCTTGAGTCGGTTTGGAGATGTGACCTGCATAAAGCTTGAGGAAGTTTTAAAGGAAGAACAGGAAGATTTCGGGGAGGTCGTGGCCGAGGCGCTCTTCTCTACCCGGAGCCCCTACAGAGTAAAAGGGCTCTTCGTCAGGGATGGAGAGGAATCCATCCTGCTCTATGAGGAAGGGGGAATCCTCAAGGGCCTGATTATAACAATCCCCTTCATCCCGGTGTTCCAGAGAAAGATGCTGATTCACCTAATTGAAAAAAGCAGGGAAAAAGCTAACGCAGGCTCTTGACGAGCTCCTCCATGACGCTCAGGAAGGTCTCGACCTCTTCAAGGCTGTTGTAGACGTGGAACGAAGCTCTGACTGTGCCGTTTATCCCGAGCTTCTTCATGACCGGAAGGGCGCAGTGATGGCCGCTCCGCACCATTATCCTGTGGTCATCGAGCACAGCCGCAACGTCATGTGGATGTAGCGGCGGGACGTTGAAGCTAACAACTCCGGCATGCTTCTTCAGGTTTCTCGGGCCATACCACGGCACTTCCAGCTCGCTCAGGCCTTCAGTCGTTCTCTTGACGAGCTTGTGCTCCTGCTTTTCGATTTTATCCAGACCAATTCTCTGGACGTATTTGATTCCAGCAGCTAGACCTATCGCTCCGCCTATGTTCGGAGTTCCAGCTTCAAATCTTTCGGGGGCTTCCGTCAGGGTGTAACAGCAGAGCTCAACGTCCTCAATCGTTCCGCCGCCGATGAACGGGGGCTCAAATACGTCGAAGAACTCCTCCCTGATGTAGAGCACGCCTATGCCAGTTGGCCCCAGCGGCCCTTTATGACC
>WAPO01000025.1 GCA_015520705.1 Thermococcus sp.
CCACCCGACGTTGTTGCGCAGCAGATTGAAGCTGTAGCCGATGATATCGGTGTCGATGCCGCCAAAACGGGGATGCTGAGCAGCAGGGAGATAATAAAAGCTGTGGCAAAAACCGTGAAAAAATACAACTTCCCCCTCGTGGTTGACCCGGTCATGATAGCCAAGAGCGGGGCGCCCCTTTTAAGGGAGGACGCCGTGGAGGCCCTTGTCAGACATATAATCCCTCTGGCGGAGCTTGTAACACCGAACAGATACGAGGCTGAAAAGCTCAGCGGCATGAAGATAGAGAGCCTTGAGGATGCGAAAAGGGCGGCAAAGGTTATTGCTGAGGAGCTGGGAGCGAAAGCCGTTGTTGTGAAGGGAGGACATCTCGGGCTGGGTGAGGCTGTAGATGTTCTCTATCACGATGGAAGATTCAGGGAATACAGGGCTCCCTTTGTTGAGGGCTGCACCCATGGAACCGGCTGCTCCTTCTCGGCGGCGATAACGGCGAATCTGGCAAAGGGATACAGCCTGGAAAGAGCGGTCGAAACTGCCAAGGAGTTCATAACACTGGGAATAACCTATGGGGCGAGAATAGGGCATGGGCACTGTCCCGTAAATCAGAATGCATGGATTGAAATCCCGGCCGAGAGATGGAGGGTTTACAGAGCTCTGAAGAGCGCCGTGAAGGAGTTTGAAGGGCTTAAGGAGCACCTCACTGAATATATGCCAGAAGAAGGGGTGGATTTTATCTATGCCCTGCCACGGCTCTATGCAGAGGTTGCCACAGTCACGAACGGGGGGGAAGTTGACTTTGGAGCATCAGGAAAACTTCCAGCACATCTACTGGAGATTATGGAGCATTTCCCCGAGCTCAGGAGTGCGATCAGCCTTAGATGCAGCCGGGAGCTCCTAATGAAGGCTCGGGGCAGAGGCTTTGTGGCTCTTGAATATGGGGAGGCATATAGAGAAAAGCCTGACTTGGTGTGCATGGACTCCACAGTGCTGGTTCTCGGAAGAAACCCGCAGGAGGTTCTTGAGAAGGTAAAGAAAATAATCTAAAACTTCTTTTTAATTTTAAGCGTGTATTTCGGGTATATGTCCCTAGAAAAACGCACGAATCTGGTTTTTCTTGGAGATTTCTTTATCCTTATCTCTGTATCAGGGGAGATATAGGTATAGAACTGGCCGTCTATTGAAAGGATTGCTTCACGATGGACAGTTAGTATTCTGACATCTATCCTTGAGTTCGCGGGGACTATCATGGGCCTTGAGCTGAGAGCTATGGGTGCCAGGGGCGTTATCACGACGACATCAAGCCTTGGATCAACAAAAGGCCCTCCCGCGGAGAGAGAATAGCCCGTTGAACCCGTGGGGGTCGATATTATGAGACCGTCGCTCCGGAGCTCATCGGCCAGACCGTTGTCCACGTAGTATTTGAGGTGTATGATTTTACCGGGGATTCCCGTGAGGATGGCCACCTCATTGAGAGCATCTGGTATGGATATGTCCCTGTTCAGATATGTTCTGAGCTTCATCCTTTCATCAATGTAATAGTCACCTTCAATCAGCTTGTTGAGAGCAAAAAATGCCTCATTGGGTTCGACTTCGGTTAGAAATCCGAGGGTGCCCATATTCACGCTGAGTATGGGAATGTCCTTCTTTGTTCTATGCTCGATTCTCAGAATGGTTCCGTCTCCCCCGATGGCAATTATGAAATCCACATCCATCTCTTCGAGTGGGATAACATCACTCTCATCGAACTCAGGGAGGTGCCTCTGGGTTTCCCTGTCCACAAACACCTCATATCCGCTGACCTTCAGGAAATCGTAAACCCTGTATGCCAGCTTCAGCGCGGCCTCCCTGTCTCTTCTCGCAACAACCCCAAATCTCATTGCATTCACCTGTGAGCGTATATACTAATTCTCCAAGGATTAAATACTTTTCTAACCATCTTCAGTGAGCCTGATGCCCATGTGGGTTGCTATAAGCGCTCCTGTTAGTGTTGGAATCCAGAAAGAGAGTGTTCTGTCAACCATTGTGGCGGTAACCGCGAGGGTTTTATCTATGGCAAGACTCAGGTAAAGGGCAGAGAATATTGCCTCGGTTATGCCTATCCCACCCGGAATTATGCTTATCAGTCCAACCGCCATTGCGGCCATCTGAACCATCAGAACCTTGTGCAGTGCCAGAGGATAGTTCAGGCTGAAGAAAACAAAATACGTCCTGAGAAGGGCTGAAGTCCATATCATGAATGAGACCGTGGTGCTGCTGATAAGAGCTGGCTTATTCTTTGAAAGAGTGACAAATGTCTTCCTGAAATCCTGAACATGGGTTTTTATCAGTTCTTCAGCCTGCTCCTCCTTGTCCTCGAGTCTCTTCGGGAATATTCTCCTGAGAAGCCGAAATAGCTTCATCAGCAATCCCATTGCAAGCCTCTCGTTGAGTGAGAAGAGTATGCTCAGCAGGATAACGGAGACGACGATAATAACAGACACGAGAAGAACCACAAGAACAAGGTGGGTTCCGAGATCAAGGGCATACCAGAAGGCTATTATCGTGAAAATAACTATGGGGACAGCGTCTAGCATTCTGTCCGTGGCTATTGTGGCAAAAATTTTACCGTAGCTGCTTTCAGAACGCTTTTTTATCAGATACATCCTCACAGGTTCTCCTCCTCCCCTCGCTCCGGGGGTAACGTTGTTGACAAATATTCCGATTAATGTAGCCTCAAGAACCTTTATGAATGGAATGCGTATGTCGCTCTGCTTCAGGAGAATCTGCCAGCGGATTGACCATAGAAAGGTCTCGATGGCTGAAAACAGGCAGGCAAGAGCCAGATATCTGAGCCTCATCTGGCTTATCAGCTTTACAGTTTCACCGACACCGCTCCAAGCTATGAGGAGCACTACAAGGAGAAGACCTGCAGCTATTGTCAAGCCCTTTTTTTTCTTTGTCATTCTGAATCCCGCCCGGAGGAGCCTGAGATAGATTTTCTTGAGTAATATTTTAAGTCTTTCTGGATGTTCCCTTTTCTGTCTTTTCTGATTTCGCCCTGATACCGAAATGCGTTGTTAAAAAGCCCCCTACGACAGTCGGGCCCCAGTAGGATATCAATCTCTCCAAAAGCGTTGCTGTAATTGCCACACTCTTATCAATACCCAGCGCCAGATAAAGACCCGAGTTTATTGTCTCCGTTATCCCGGCTCCTCCCGGGATTATGCTGGCAAGACCTATCACAATTGCCGCCATCTGAACGACCATGACCTTCTCGATATCTATGCTGTAGTTGATGCTGAGGAATACGAGGTAGGAGCGCAGTATCACAAGCGCCCAGAAGATGTATGACAGCGCCAGCGCTGTTGCAAAGTCCTTCTTCCTCCTTAGAATTATCCTCACCGTCATCTGGAACTGGGGTATGCCGTTTTCGATCAGATCGTAGATTTTTTCTTCCCATTTCTTTACCCTTCCGGGGGAGATTTTCACCGCAAATTTGAGAGCCCGGATGATCAGCTTCTCCATCCTCCGCCTGCTGAGCATTATGAGGGCGCCGATTATGAGGAGCAGAAAGAGCAGGACGGTTAGAATCAGGAGAACCCACGTCATTCTTCTGGCACCGATTGAATAGGCATACCAGCCTGAGATGATCAGCATTGTGAAGACGGGGATTAAATCAAGCAGCCTGTCGGCCATTATGGTGGCGAATATCGGCCCGTATTCACCTTCGGAACGCTTTGCAATGAAATACATCCTTACAGGCTCTCCTCCCCCTCTCGCTCCGGGCGTAACGTTGTTGACAAACATCCCTATGAGTATCCCCCTCAGAACGTCCCTGAAGCGGGCATTCACCCCTATCCCTCTGAGAAAAACATCCCATCTCATCGCCCACAGGATGATTGTAACGATGAAAACCAGAATGGCGAGCAGGAAGAGCTCTATATTGGCCCTTTTCAGAATTTCCATAGTCTCCCTTACACCTGCAAACCATATGAGGGCAAAAATCAAGAGCACCGCGAGACCCAGGAGGCCGGCTTTCTTCACTTTCCCCATCATGACGCTTTCACCAGCTTTGCTATGAAGAAGCCCTGGGTGAGATGCCTGTGAGGATAGAACCTCTGAACACCTTCAATTCCAATGCCCTCCGAGCCGATGAAAATGGACTGCTCCTCCAGTTTGAGGCCTTTTTTGAGCATGTATCTGACGTTGGCCTCGTTCTCCTCATAGCTGAGCGTGCATGTCGAGTAGACCAGCACCCCTCCCTTCCTGAGCGACTTTATGGCGGCGTTGATGAAGTGCCTCTGATAGCGGGCTGTCGCTTCTATGTCTTTTGGAGTTCTGCCCTCCCAGAGCTTGGGTCTTATTCCGAGGGCTGTACACGGAGCATCGAGAAGTATCTTGTCAGCCTCTATCCCGAGCTCCGGCAGCTTCCGGGAGTCCATATGAATCAGCCTGACGTTCTTCACGCCGAGCCTTTTCAGCTCCTCCTCCATCTTTTTCAGCCGGTTCCTCGACTTATCGAGCGCTATTATCTCACCCCTGTTCTCCATGAGCTGGGCGATGTGGCTCGTCTTCCCTCCCGGTGCTGCCGCCATATCAACTATCAGCTCCTCCTCGCTCGGCTCCAAAAGGCGGGCAACAACCATTGAAGGCAGGCTCTGGGCATAGAAGAGGCCTTTCTTGAAGCTCTCAAGCTCGCTCAGGCTCGGAAGTCTGAACTTCGGCAGGGTTACTTCAACTGCGATGCCCCTCGTCGAGACTATCATCTCCTTCGCGCTCATCCTCGCCCTTCCAACACCAACCAAAAGGCCTCTCGGGTCTCTAATCTCGACCTCATCGCCGGGCTTTATCCTCCTCTCCGCCTGAAGGACGCCCGGTGCGTAGAGCATTGCTCCCTGATAGACGCTCTCGGCAGCGAACTTGTTTGCCCTGACGACAGGCAGACCGGGAGCATAGTCATCCGGAAAGTTTGGGCCTTCCCTCTCGAAGTATATTCCCTCCTTCAGGTGGGGGCTCCTCTTCGGCTTCAGGCCCTCCTTTCTGAGAATATTCATGAGCCTTGAGCGGCTCGTTTTCAGCGTGTTGACCCTTATGTAGTATTTCTCAACAGGCTCCCTGAGCTTTTCCATCAGGATTTCGGCCTCTTTCCCGAAGAGCCTTCTGTAGTATTCCTGAAGCTCCGGGGGAAATGCCTCCAGATACATGCGCATATTACTCCTCCAGAATGCTGTGTTTTGCTCCCAGCTCAATGAACGTGAAGAGGGCCTTTTTTAAATCCTCAGGGGTTTTTGCATCCACCTCAAGCTGGACAGCCTCTTCCGGGCTTGAGCTTATCCTTTCAAGAACCTCCTCAGGCTTGCTCTTCATATCAGGGTTATAGAAGTCCCTGAGGAAGTCAGCCGCCCCGTATATGAAGGCCTCCTCAAAGCTTTCCGTGAATTCCCTGATGAATTCAAGGCTTATCTTCCGCTTTGGTACGGCAAAGACAAAGTAAAAGCCCTGCAACGTTGCCCCTATCTCTCCCTGCGGCTTCACCTCAAACACTGGATAGGGATACTTCATGAGTTTCCATTCTCCGTCTATGTATATGTATCCGTTAAAGGCCTCTTCCACGGCTTCAATCTTGAATCCCCTCCCCCCGAGCTCCTTCCTGAGCTCATCGTTGAGCCTGAAAACGCCTTCCCACAGATAGTTCAGAAGCTCATGCATCTCTCTGATGTTCATGCTCCTCACCAGGGATGGAAAAAGCAAAAGGGTATAAAAAGCTTCATCCGATAGACGCCAGTATGTCGTTCAGGTCTCCCATGATGTTCGTCCTGATCTGCTTCTCTATGGCCTTTACTTCGTGCGTGTACTTGAAGCCTCCGAGTGTTATGTCGAGATAGATATCAGCTCTGATGTTGCTAACTTCGCCCTGCTTGATGTGGCTAACCCATGCCTTCGGCAGGGAGTTCAGGTTCACCATGAGCTTAACCTTCGCTGTTCCATAGCCCTTTGCCGGGATGATGACGGTTCTGGCAATCTTGCCCTCTCCGAGGGGGATGTTGTTCATGTAAATCTTGGCTGAAAGGCCTGTTACTGGAAGGGGAAGAGAGTTCGGGTTGTAGAGCTTTAGATAGGTGTAGATAATCGCGGTGTTTCCCTGAACCCCGCCCCATTCGTTTCTGGTTCCGACTATCTCAGGGGTCTTGAAAGGTCCTACCTCCTCGCTCTTTGCTGTCAGGTTTAAGTAGCTCAGGGGATTGATATCAACCGGCTTTTTCATAGAGTATTTCAGGGGGATAACCCAGAACACTTTTCCGCCGAAATCAAGCTCAATCTCCCCACTGCTGCCTCTGTTCAGGTATTCCACGAGAGCCTGAATGAGCTTTTTGTTATCTATGGCAACCGCCATTCTGATGCTCTTTCCAGTGGCGCTGTATTCAAAGCGCTCGACCCTTACGAACCGTATGTTTTCGAGCTTTGCGCTCAGTTCTTTAACACTGAGCGGAACGAAGAGCGGCTTCCCCAGATTCACCGTAATCCAGACTTCCGTGGTGTTTTCATCCACGTATCCCCAATCTGCCCGTGCCTGCGGGTGGAGCGTCATGACGGTGTAGCCCACGTATCCTGCATACAGGAGGAGGATAACCACGAGGGCAACCGCCACATATTTCAGACCCATGCTTTCACCTCTGGGTTTATTTGTCCTTCATATGTTTAAAAGTTTCGAAAGTTAGGTGTTAGACCTCTTTCTGTAGGTGTAGAGCACGGCTATAACGAATGCCATGGCAACCAGAACGCCCAGCAGCTTCAGATTGGCCTTTGTTCTGGTGTTTTCTTTCACCGGAATGTCAATCGTGCGCTCAAAGACATAGACGTTGTCATCCCCCTGTGCCTTGTCTCCAACGGCCCTTATGCGTATCAGCACCCTGTAGTCCTTGGGAATAGCATTGCTGTCTATGCTCATTTCAATAACTCCCTGACCCTCCTTTCCGGGCTCAAGGGTTCCAACGTAGTCTGTCCTCTTTGTGAGGGTGAAGGGCTGGCTTGCTCTAACAACTCCCTCAACGATAACGCTCTCGGCCTTCTCCCCACCAACATTCTTAAGCGTGAGATACACCTTTATGTCCTTCCCCTGAAGGGGCTCGGGAGAGAATTTTACAGATGCTATCTGAATGTTGGGCTTGGAGGAGATTATTACCGGAACACTCAGATTCACCCGGAGTTCGTTTCCAATACTGTCCGTGTAGGTTACCTCGACCGGGAGCTCATACCTACCGCTCGTCGCGTTGTCCGCAACATCCACAAGAAAGCTGGCCTTTGCAGACTCCCCCCTCCCGAGATCTCCTAAATTGATTATCTGTTCGCTGGTTCCGCTGAGCCTGAAGGGCTCCTTGGGTAGGGGTTTGAGCAGCACAGTTCTGGCGACTCCTGTTCCTATGTTTTCGACCTCAAGGCTTATCTCCACGTTGCTCGTCCCCGGAAGAACCCTTTCGGGGGATGTTGAAATCTTTGAAATTACAAGCTTCTCCTTCCCTGTAACATCTATCCCGACGAGCCTCTCATCCTTCACCTCCTGATCATCTGGGGCCGTCAGATAGCTGAGCTCAATCCTCAGGGGATATATCCCTGTTTCGAGCTGGCTGTTTGCCTTTATGCGGAATTCTAGGGTGGCATTCTGGCCCGGCTCTAACCCGCTCAGATACCTGACGTTATCTTCACCGATCGGAAGAAACGCGTCTACATCCTGCCTCGCCAGCTCCTGCATGATCTGGTTGAGGGCTGTCTGCAGATTTTCGGCAAGCTGGGAACTTCCTTTAATCGGAAGCTGGGAGAGCGCCGAGAGATCAACCTTCTTAACCTCTCCCTGAACGGGGACTTTGTAGGACAGTATTTTAAGACTCAGCGCCTTTACAGGCTCCTCACCGGTGTTTCTTACCACAAACTTGACTGTAAAGCTGTCACCCGGGCTTATCTTTTCAGGTGCAACCTCCACCCGCTCAATTTCGATGAATCCCTCCCGCTTCTCCACGACCTTGACGGAAAACACAAAGGTCTGCTCCTTTCCATCCTTCGCGTCGCCGCTGTAGTATTTCACCATCACCTTCAGAGGATAGCTGCCCGTTTTTGCATCTTCGCTCACATGGAGGTTGAAGGTGATTTTCTCGGAGCTCTGCGGATAGATCATGGGGAAATAAACCTCGCTGGATCCGTTTGCGACCATTATCGGTGAGTGGCCCATGTTCTTCAGCTCTTCGGTGCTGCTTGGAACTTCCAGCTGGGGCTGAATCTGGACAAGGACGTCCTTTGCTTCCTCTCCTCCCGCGTTCTCCAGCGTTAGCGAAAGCCTGAAATCATCCCCCGGATGAACGATCTGGGGCTTAGTGATGTTCTTTATCACAAACGTGGCATCATTTTCTCTGGCAACGGTTATCCCGACATAGTTGAAGCTCTGGATCATCTTGATCTGCGCCTCTATCCCCACAGGAGCAAAATAAACCACACTCACGTAGAGCGGATAAACCCCCGGCTGGGCATTTTCATTGACTTTGATTTTGAACTCCAGCGTCTTCTCTTCCTTTCCATCGAGATACTCCACATACTGCACCGCGCTCCCTTCGGGGTACCATACCCCCTGAGAGATTCCGCTCTGAGTCAGAACCTGGGAGAGAGCCATCCCGATGGAGCTGCTCTGATTGACTGTCAGCGGCGTTGGGGACACAAAGACGCTCACATACCTCGCCTTTAAAGCGCCTTCATTTTTCAGGTGCACCTTTATAGTAACGGTATCGCCGGGATTCACGGTTTCCGGAGCGCTGACGGAGGTCGTTATGAGGGCCGGGGCTGTTGAGACCCTCCATGCAACCGGCCCGCTTATGCTGATCTTTGCCCCGTTTGGATACACCGCAAGCGCCGTTATATCAACTTCCTGCCCATCCACATTTACGGTTATCGTTTCATTCTCCTTTATGGGGGTTATATTTGGGTATGTAACCGGCATCAGAACGTCCTGCTTTCTCAGACCGAGCTCAGGATGTTCTTCGATTGTCTTTACGACTGCTTCCCCGAGCTCCTCCGGCGGGGCATTCTGAAGCCAGCTGTAGAAGGCCGCCTGTGTTGAGGAGATACAGTTGATGAACAGAGGGGTGTTGTTTTCATACACAGCGCACTTACTTAGATTGTATCCCATTGTATCTGCCATTGCCATCAGGAACAGCGGATCCGAGAGAAGCTCTTTCATTTTGTCCGGGTTGGGGACATATATAACCTTATATTCGGCGTTGAGCACCTTTCCATCCTTGACAACAGCTATAAAGGCATAGTATTCGTTGTGCAGATAGTCCTTCTGGGTATCGACTAGGGAAATCACGAGAGGACCGACCAGAAGAGCTTCCCCCCTATCTATGTATCCTTCGAAGAGCAGGACGTTATCTGCGGCATTAGCATAGCTCATCATGCTTGAGAGGAGCATTAAACCTATAAGAACTCCAGTGAGCCTTTTCATTTTTCACCACCTCCTCTTTTAATCTCCTTTCCATAAAACAGCTGCAGCAGTGAGGGAGTAACGAGATATGCGGCGGTCATCGAGGCAAATATCCCGAAGGCTAAAGCCTTGCCAAAGTTGTGAATCGGGGTTAGACTCCCGAAGAGGAGGGCAAGGAAGCCGCCCGCTGTTGTGAGGGCTCCCACCAGAATCCCCGGCCCCACGCTTTCCACAGCCGTGACTATGGGGTGAGGATTGCCGCCATCCATCTCCTCCTTAAACCTGTGGGTTAGATGCATGCCATAATCAACACCGAGGCCCACAATCATGGAGATAACACCCGCCAGCGTCTGATCGAAGGGTATCCTCGCAAGCCCCATAAACCCGAGTGTCCAGAAAGCTCCAAGAAACATGGGGAGTATCATCGCCATGGATGTTTTTGGACTCCTGAAGAGGAGCAGAACTATCAGAACAACAAAAAGCGTTCCGTATGTTGAGATGCGCGGAATGTCCCTGTTTGTGAGTTCGTTGAGGACGTAGTTTATGTAGCTGTCTCCCGTCACCCTTACACTAACTCCGGGCGGAAAATTGGCGTTGCTGCTTTCCTCCTCAAAATACCTCATTATCCTGTTGAAGTCCTCCTGACTCGTGCCCATAAAGTTCCCCTTGAACCTCACGAGCGTCATTGAATAGTCGTCCGTTACGAGATTTGAATCCTCAAGGGCTTTGTTTATCTTTTTCTTATCTTCCGGGATGTATCCGTAATCCTTGATGACCGTATCAGCTATGCTGTCCCCCTCAAAGACATTGTTGTAGTATGAATCAGCCAGAACAGATTTTTCAAAACGATATATATCCCTCACTATAACGGGATTTCTTACATCATCCGCCTGAACTATCACATCAACCTCATCCATCCCGCCGAATTCATTGTTCACATCGTTTATGGCCTGAATTTCAGGTATTCCTTCGGGCAGCATCTTGTCCATCCGCACCTCCGTCGTGATCTGTGTAATCCCGTAGGTGAACAGCAGCGTCAGGAGAATCACAGCCGTCAGATAGGTCTTCGGGTGGTTTTTAATCGATCTGCCGAGGACGCTGAATATTTGGGCAAGAAAGCCGGAGTGTGCCCTTATCTCGGGTATCTCGGAATGCCCTCTGATGAGTTTCATGAGGTCTTCCTCAAGCATTATGACCGCAGGGGTTATTATGACGGCATTGAGCGCCGCAAGGCTCAGGCCCACTATGAGAACAAACCCAAGCCTCTGGAGGGCGGGCAGAACCGAAAAACCGAGGGCGGCAAAACCCGCTATAGTGGTTAAAGCCGCACCGAGGAGCGCCTTCCCTGTTTCGGCTATGGCCTCTTCAGCTGAATCCTCTATGCTCCGTCCCTTCTTTCTCTCCTCATAATATCTGTTTGTCAGATGAACCCCGTAATCTATCCCCATACCAACGATCATAGCCCCAACGGTGGTTGTTGTGATTCCGAGGGGTATGCCCGCCAGTCCCATGAAGCCAAGCGTCATGGTGACACCGAATGCCAGAGGGGTCAGGGGTATGAGGGCCCTTACAGGGGAGCGGTAGAAGTATATGAGCAGGAAAATAACCATGACGAAGGCGATTGCCATCGTTTTGTTCAGATCACTCTGCAGAAGAGTCAGAATCCTGTATGTTATCCCGATTGAGCCGGTCTGGGCAACCTCAACATTCTTTGGGAAATTTGTATCCTCGATATCCCTCTGGATGTCTCTATACACCTGGGTCAGCGTTCTCTGGTTCTTGTCCCTGCTTATTGTCACAGCTATAAGGGTCATTGTGTAATCCGAGCTCACAAGCTGATTTCTGACATCTTCGGGAAGAGCGTTAAGGACGAATTTAACCTCCGCTTCATTCCGGGGCAGCCTGCCGAGGCTCTGCATGAAGACATCTGCTATGCTGAAGGTCTGGCTAACGTATGGATGCTCCTTGAGCTTCTGTTCGAGCTTATACACGGAGTCAATAACCCTCGGGTCTCTGATGTCGTAAACCCCACCTTCCTCGATGTTTGATATCTTCACAATTATTATGACATTGTCACCTCCCTGGAATTCATTCTGAAGGATCTGGTAATCCTTGATGGACTGCAGGTTCTGGGGGAGTTCCTTGTAGAGGTCTGTTTCAAACTGGAGATTCTGGATGCCGTATATGGAGACAACTAAGAGGAAAAGCGTTAGTATGCCAAATGGAATCCTGTATCTGACGATGATCCTTGCGATGCTCCTGAGCACATCCATTCTATCATCACCTAACTTTCGGAAACTTCCGAAAGTTTTTTATATATGAAACTTTAAAAAACTTTTGGTGAACCCAATGAGGGCATTCCTGCTCATAGTAGCTAGTGCCGGAAAGGAAGATGACGTGCTGTCAAGCCTCATGGAACGCCTTCAAGTTGTGGAACTCCACAAGCTATATGGGGTCTATGATGTCATAGCTGTGGTCGATACGGATAACCCCAGAGAACTCTCCAATGCTATAACCGGGCTTTTAGATGATAGCAATGGAGTTATCTATATTGAGACACTTGTGGAAAGGGGTGAAGATTATGGGAGTTGAAGAGGCAAAAAGGATAATGATGGAGCATTTTGCAAATACCGCCCGGAAGTTCGGGCTGAGCGAGCTCTACGGCTACATATACGGAGTGCTCTTTTTTGAGGATGAACCTCTCAGCCTCGGGGAGATAGCCGGGAGGACGGGCTACTCCCATTCCCACGTGAGCACCGCCCTTAAGCTTCTTGAGAGCATCGGCCTTGTGAAGAGGGTGAAGAAGGCGGGGGACAAGAAGGCATATTTCACCGCCATAAAGAACATCAGGGAGTGGCGCAGGGAGGCATACTACAAGAAAATCGAGGAGGACGTGAAGCAAACCCGGGAGAGCCTCCTGAAGGCGCTTGAGGCGATTGAGGGCGACAGCACTGAAGAGGCTGAAAAGATAAGGGAGAGGATAGAGTTTGCCCTCAAAAGGAATGCCGTCACCGAGAAGATAGTGAGCATTTTCCTCAGGCACGGGAAGGAAGAGGAAATCCTTGAAGCCCTGCTGGGCTGCATTGAGGAGAGGATCAAAAACCGAGCAAAGATTTAAAAGTCAGGGAGCATAGAAAAAGCGGTGGTTGGATGAAATCACTCCTCTGGGCATTCTGGTATATCCTGCCGGCATACTTCGCCAACGCATCTCCTGTTCTTGTTGGCGGAGGGAAGCCCATAGATGGGGGAAGATTCTGGAGGGACGGCAGGAGAATTTTGGGTGATGGTAAAACATGGAGGGGTTTTGCGGGGGGAGTTGCGATTGGAACAGCCGTCGGGGTGTTTCAGTATTTCATAACCCCCTCCTTCTACGGTTCATTTCGCACTGCACTTCTCCTTGCATTTGCCCTGTCCTTTGGGGCTCTCTTCGGCGATCTCGTTGGAAGCTTCTTCAAAAGACGTGCTAACCTGCCCAGAGGCCATCCCGCTGTGGGACTTGATCAGCTGGGCTTTCTGATTTCGGCGCTGGCCTTTGCATATCCTGTCAAAACCCTTGATTCCGGTCAGATTATATTTCTTCTCGTGGTTTCTCCTTTCATACACTGGGGGGCGAATTATTTTGCCTATAAAATGGGATGGAAGGAAGTGCCGTGGTAGCTCACTTTGAATGTGCATTGTTGTTCTCTACATTTTTTGCTTACTTTTTATGGGCGTATGCAAAATCTGTATGGGAAAGGTTTTTATACATCCACTATTGATTGTGATTATGATGGTATTATGCGGAGGATAATTGGAGTGCTACTTATAGTGTTAATGATTGGGCTTGGTGTAAGTCCGGTGGTGTCCTTGAACTACGTGGCAGCAAGCACGCAGAGGAGTGATGATGCGTATGATGACTTCTGGAAGATTTTAAACAGGGAAGCGGAGTTAATTGTAAGTTTGAATAGCACAAACAACATTACAGAAATCCAAAATCTCTCCCAAGAATTAATCCAAAACTCTCGTCTTGGAGAGGAGAACGCGGTTAATATTTCCACGCAGGTTTGGCAGGCGTTGGAAGAATTAAAAGCTTCTGGAGTTAAAACTTATTATACTGCTGAAGAATTGAGGAGAATGGCTGAAAATATTAGTGTTAATGGCTTGCCAAATGAAACTGTGCAGGAGCTTAAGGCTCAAGGCTGGAGTGATGAGCAGATTCAAGCTCTGGAAGAGTACATTACCAAGAATAAGGATAACATTACCACAGGCTTCAACATGACCTCCTTCTTGGAGAACTTCTCAACAGCCTTTGTCCGTGTTGGATTTAAGTATGCCTCCTATGAATCTTGGGCGTTAGAGAAATGGAAGTGGTACAACTCAACAAAATTCACAGGAAGCTTCCCCTCCAACAAAAGCATCAACCCTCTCCTGGCAGAAGAATGGGTGAACTTCTACAGTGCTTACGCTGAAGGGAACACAACAAAGCTCTTGAAGGCTATTAATGCGTTGTCCTCCAAGACTTATAATCTCCTGACTTTCTCATCACCCTTCACGACCACTGCCGAGTTCATGAAAAATGGAAAATTCATCCAGAGGCATGAGTCTGTTGAGGATTTAAAACTCTATGCTGGAGGTTTTGCCGTTATTACCGCATTTTCCATTTACTTGAATAACTCTAAGAAGATTACTGTGAAGGATGTTTATTACTGGCCGACCGCCCTTCAAGCTTATAATCTAACAAGGCAGATTTACGTCCTTGTTCAAGCAATGAAGCTGGGGAATGACAATCCTGAACTTCAGTGGTTTCTGAATCAGAAAATTGATGAGCTGAAAAAAGCCCTTGTGGTTCACATCTCGGAGAGCGTGACGGAACAGCCCTTAAAAATAGGTCCAAATCCCTTACCTCCAGGTCCATTGCCCCCGATTCAGATTGAACCACCCAAGCAGCCCATAGGTTCCTTTTCCACCTCTGGGAGCGGCAATCTTTCAAGTTCAGAAGAGAGTAATGAGACAGTATCCTGTGAATCTCCAAGCGTTTCAATTCCTACAGCTGTTGAGAAGCAAGCTTTAAGCATTGATGACAATGAGGGTAGGCTGAGCGTGAGCGGTATTAATGTCGTGATTGATAGTAGTTCTTCAACTCAGGTAAGGTATCATGTTGAAGTTACTCTCACCGCAGAAAATAACGCTGTTAGCAACATAACGCTGAGTGTTTCGGATTACACTTCCAGTGATTATGATAGAGGTAGCATATCCTCTATATTTCCGGGGGACTCAATCTCGTGGAGTTCTAAAGAGTTTTCTGTGTCTCCAAGCGGGAGCAGTGTAAGCATAACTGGTGAGGTTTCGGTGACGTACACTCCTTCCTGTGGGGATACTCCGACCTCTTCACCAGTAACTCCATCTACATCTTCAACGACCTGCTATGAGCCGCACACCATAACGAAGTCGTACTCGAAAACCGTTCATGTTCAGAGTTCCATTGATCCGTCCAAGGTTAGTTTTGAAGTAGTTCCCTCAGAGACCAGCATTAACATTGGTGATTCTGTTGAATTCTACGTCAAAGTTAGGAATGACAACAATGAGAGCATCAGCGGCGGCTACTCCCTAACTATTGCCGTCCCCCAGCCTGATGCTGCCCCGTATCCCAAGACGTTCTCCGGTTCTGTGACGGTTCCTGCTCACTCCTCAAAGACAGTTTCAGTTACAAGGATAACCTACGGCCAAGGGGGCACCTTCAACTATCATGGCTCCTTTGACTTTGGAGTGTCCTCTAAAGAGGATAATGGATATATTACTGTAACTTCAAGCGGAAGCTCTGGGAGTTTGTGGATTGAGGGTGTTACGTATGATCCGTTGACTCCGAGGGATGGCGGGCTGGTGAATTTCACAGTTAAGGTTAAGAGTTCTTACTCTTCAAGTCAGAGTGTGGGGTTGGAACTTTACATTGATGGTTCGAAGGTTGACTCAGTGAGTGGGAGTGTTGGTGCCGGCTCCACCAAAAGCTTCACTCTGCACTGGCTTGCTCAAACCGGGGAGCATTCCTACCTGATAAAACTCTACAACCTCATTGGAGGACAAAAATTTGAAGAAGACGAGAACAGCGGAGGGATTAATGTGGTTGGTGCTTCCCAGCAGTTTGCCGTCTCTTTGGATGCTTTCCCTGAGGAGCTTGAGGGTGGTGGGATGGTGGTTTTCACGGTTCGTGTTAGGAACTTTGAGAATACTGCTTTATCGCTCAGTGGTTTCGTTGAGGATGAGGATGGAGCAGTCATCAAGAGGATTGGTGGTTTAGAGGGCAGGATTCCGGCTAACGGGGGGAAGAACATCACCTTCTCTTACACGGTTTACGGCGTGGGAAACCACACGTTTAAAGTCTTCCTCGACAATTACGACGGAAAACCCAACGGGAAAGGAGAAGAACACTGGAGCGAAGCGACAGTGGAAGTGAAACCAGTGGGAAACGTTATTGCCAATATGAGTTGTGATCCAGCAATTGTTCCATTGGACTCTTCAACCACTTGTACTATTAACTTTGAATCAAAGAGTGCTGACACTGTGACTTTGAACTTGGAGGAGGTTGACTTTGGGGGTAAGAAAGTATGGCCTGACGGGCCGAGTAGCGTTGTGGTTCCCAAGAAAACCGTAACCCTGACCCCAACAAACATGCAGGAGGACTTGACAGTGACGATTACAGTGAATGACGAGCTGGCGAACTACTACTTTGGAAAACCTGTCTACAGAACCTACATTGACAAATTTGCAGGGCATTCGTACTTGGTTGAGGTGAAGTTTGATAGTCTCGGATACCCTATCTCAGATGCTATTACGGTAGTTTACAAAGACACAAGGAGCAGAACGGACAAAGCAATAGACTATGGATCAACAGCTGGAGAGATAGTGTCCACGGTACAACTTGCCGCTGAGGGGAGTAATCCCCTAGGATGGGTAGTATTTGGATTGACAAGCCTTCCCAAGATTGGAAAGGGAATTTCAGAGATTCAATTTATATTTGAACTTGGCGTAAATGGATTTCAAGATGAGTCTGACAACAACAGTGTGGTAGGTGGTTGAAATGGAAGCAAGCTTGCTCCTCTCTATTATTCTTTGGTGTATACTAGCGTTACTAGCTCTCATAGCCTCACCAAGGCGAAGTTTCCTGTCTCTCGTGGCAATAGGGGTGGCGTTCTATTTCGCTGTGAAAGCGAAGTCTACAAATGCCTTGTGGCCCCTAGGTGCATCATTCCTCCTGTGGCTTATGACATCAATACTAAGCATTCGAAGACATCTCGTGGGCATTACGAAGAGAGACGTTGAGAATGCAGGCGCATTATACTCCCTACCCTATCTCGGTCTTTTTGGTGTGCTGTTATTCTCCACTCCAGAAATAGGTTTCTTATCTCTCCTAACATGGCTACTCCTGTGGTATTGGTTCAAGGAAACTTGCCGTACTCCTAAGAGGATTTGTTTGGTTATAATGAACCTACCAACATTGTTACTTATGGGTATTTACCAGACCCCACTGGCATTGGTATATGCAGTCCCAACATTATGGCTTCAGAAAGAGATTGAAGAAGTGGGGGTTAAAAATGGTGTCAATCCTGACATATAATACCTTGAAAAGAAACCATTTTGGCGGGGATCTTACAAAGGTAGATTTGCTGGCTATTCGTACCTTGTCAGTGCCAAATTCAGTGGTGGAATAATCGCTAGCGATGTGTTTGCAGTGGCGGAACAATCAGTATTTGAGAAAGCAGTTGAAGCCGGAGAAAAAACAAAAGGCATAGTTTCAGAAGCAGCAAGAACATCCAAAGCTGCTCGAGAAGGACTAATAGTGCTCGGTAAGAATGCACCCAAGTTTGCTTCTAGAGCATGGTTAGGGATAAATGTTATCCTATTGGGCTGCGATATTCACGACTGGTTTTTTGGTCCAGTGCCCAATGTTGGAAATGACGGAAACAATGTAGTTGGAGGGTGATGCTTAATGAGATACTGCTCCTTAAAGTGTATTAGAAACACTTTGATTCTTTTATCAGTATTTCTTTCGTTTATTTCGATATATGGGGGATTCAGGAATAACAATAAAGTCCTGACCGGTTTAGGATTCTTTGCTCTTTCCTTTTGGTTTCTATGGTTTGATCCAGTAACGAGAGATATTTCAAAAAAGAGCGGCAGTGTTCCAAGAACTCCAGGGGAGATTTTTACAGACCTTGCAACAACCGCGTTACTTGTCCTTGTTATACTCTATATATTCCTTTTCGGTTCTTCGGGAAAGATATTTTTAGCCGGGCTTATTATTCTTGCCCTTTTGGTAATAATGTTGGGTCGTTTTTATGGAAAAATCTCCCGGCCATTAGATAGGCTCTCAAAAAAGCACCTATACATCTTGCCTATGGTATCTATATTGATGGGGATTATAGCTTTTTCAGTCTTTCAAAATCTTGGTGGGATGGCAATACTACTAGGGTTCCTAACTTCTGCAGTATTGATTTTGGAGTTTAGTTTAGAATCTAAGGAATCTAACGACAATAACAACGTACTCGGTGGGTGATTCGGTGAGTGGAAGCGTTGAAGAAGGCCATGTGAAATCTTTCACTCTGCACTGGCTTGCTCTGGAAGGAGAGCACTCTTACTTGATAAAACTCTACAACCTCATTGGAGGACAAAAATTTGAAGAGGACGAAGAAAGCGGGAGCGTGAGTGTTGCTGATTCAGGAGGTCGGGTGATGGTTAGTATTGAGAACTTCACTTGCACTCCAAGGGAAGTCGGTCTTTACGAGTGGGGAGGGGATAGGGATGTTGTTTCCTGTACTGTTGAAGTTCAGAGTGAAAAACAGAATGTCCAGATTGCACCCAAGGTTGTCATTGATGGAAAAGAAACATTTTGGCTTGATACTAGGATGTTGCCTGATGATAAGTTGATAGAAATGAGTTTTGATGTGAAATTTAATGACAGGCTTGCTCAGTTAATGTATGGCCTAGAGGCTGATGCATTATCCTTTGTTAAGACTGTCGAAAAGACTCAAGAAGTGTGCCAGAGGCGCACATGCTATACTCAAGTGATCACGCACTACCTACCGGAGAATCACTCAATCAGCTTGAGAGTTTACAAGGCGCAGAACTTTCTACCTACAGAGGAAATACTGGCAGAATCAATAGGAATCACAATTACAGTTAAAAACGACAACTACATTGAAAAACAGTACGGAAAATACATAATAGTGAACGTGGCTACTCCAGTTATTACATCTGCGTTTACAGAAGTGGCGGTAGTGTATATTTTCGGGTCCTCTGCAGAGGGGGTAGGGTTTATAGGCGGAGCTTTTATAGGAGATTTAGTATCCAAAGGATGGGATTGGATATGGGGTGATGATTGATGTATCCTTATAAGAAGTTGTTCCTTTACTTTACACCTGCCATTTTTGTTCTATACTTTTTAGGAGTATGGTATCTTACAGGTTCCATAAAAGTGGGTATGTTAGCTGGCTTATTTTTTGTTGTTCCATTGGTTATTTTGGGGCTCGCTGTATTTTTTACAAAGCCCAAAAGAACCTCCACTAAACCTTACATTATTGGCGATTCGAATAAAGTCGAATATTTGACCTCAGAAGAACTGGAGAAAAGGCTAAAGAACTGAAAAGAAAAAAGCAATCATAGATTATAGCAAAGACTGGTAGTTGCCTTAACTTGGACTGCCATTACTAAAGGTCATGAGCGGAGGATAAACGTCTTTGGAGAACTAGCAACAGCAAGTCTTGGACAAACAATACTTGGAAGTTTCGGGGGTTATTATTAATCTGACCTCCAAATACTAAGTGATAATAGTCCGGGAGGTGAGGTTTCATGAGTAGACGTTTTATAGAATTCGCCTCTTCATTTGCCTTTATCTTTCTGTTAGCATTCTACATAACAAGATCCACGCTATGGAGTATATTAATTGCAATCCTCCCAACTTGGCCCCTATTCGTGCTCTGGATATTGTGCGACATAAAAAATTATGAACGATGTAAAAAAGTTCCAAAAGAACCCTACATCATCGGCGATTCCGACAAAGTTGAATACCTGACTCATAAAGAGTTAGATGAGATGTTAAGGAAACGAAAAAGCGGGGATAAAAGCATCAATAGGGGATAAGTGTGGAATTATTATGAAAGATGACAAACCCAATGGTAGGGAGAAGAACACTGGAGTAGAGTAAGAGTGGAAGTGAAACCTGTAGGGAACTGGACTGAAATAAGTAGGCTTTGAATGTGATGACTTGTATAACCAGTGCAAATTTGGAGCCGGTAAAAATAATCAGTGGTCAGAAATAACGTCGGCGAATAGCTATTCCGACTACAGAAAAATCACTTCTCAATCTACTTCTGGTAATCTTTTTAACTCCTTTGAGAACTTTATCTGGTGGGGCTAATGAGG